>NZ_JAELUG010000267.1 GCF_016429255.1 Rhizobium sp. ASV8 | reverse complement strand
GGTCAAGGCGATTTCCGGCACATTTGACGCGATCGTACTCGATCGCATGTTGCCGGGCACCCTCGATGGCCTCGGGATGCTGGCGGCGTTGCGCGCAGCCTCGGTTCAAACGCCTGTTCTCATCCTGAGCGCCCTTTCTGCGGTTGACGAAAGAGTGCGCGGCCTGAAGGCTGGCGGGGACGACTATTTGACGAAGCCGTTCGAAGCTCTGGAACTGACCGCACGACTGGACGTTCTCATGCGCCGTCGTACCAGCGTCACTCAAGAAACGATCCTGAGGGTCGCCGATCTTGAAATCAATCTGCTGACGCATACCGCCAGCCGGGCAGGCAACGCTATCGATCTTCTGCCACGGGAGTATCAGTTGCTTGAGTATCTCGTCCGCCACTCGGGTCAAATCGTGACCCGCACGATGATGTTTGAGGAGGTATGGCATTATCGCTACGGGGAGGCGACGAATGTCATCGATGTCCATATCAGTAAACTTCGCAGGAAATTGGATCTGCCTGGCCTCGTGCCTTTGATCCGAACGCTTCGCGGTTCAGGCTATGTTCTCGATGCGACCAAGTGAACTTTTCAGGACAAGCGGGTTCCGATTGGCCCTTGCCTTTCTCGTGGTCTTCGGTGCTGCGGCAAGTGCCTTGTTTCTGTTTGTCGATTGGCAAATGCAGGGTTTTCTCGATCAGCGAAGCGATGAGTGGTTGACGCGCGAAATGCAGTCGCTTCAAAGCCTGCCGGAGGATGCGATCGTTTCGCGTCTGACGACACGAAGCAGGGATCAGACGAATGCCGAGCGCCCATTTTCGCTCTTCGACCAGAACGGCAAGCTCATCGCCGGCATTCCGCTTGCCTTTCCGGAAAAACCTGTTTTCGACGCTCCCTTCGACTTTGCCGATCACAGCGCCTCAAAGAAGGACCATTACAGAGGAATGCTGCATCGCCGCGCCGATGGCAGTTCAATCCTTGTCGCGCAAAGCTTGCACGAGCAACGCGAGTTCCGGGAGCGGCTTGAAAACGCGACGCTTTTCGCGTCTTTGACGACAGCGATACTCGGTCTCGCCGGTGCTGTCGCAGTAGGCCTAGGGGCGGTTCGTCGCCTCGACGCCATGTCGGACGCAGCAGCGCGCATCATGAAAGGCGACCTCA
The DNA here is from genome assembly GCF_016429255.1 of Rhizobium sp. ASV8. GTDB lineage: Bacteria > Pseudomonadota > Alphaproteobacteria > Rhizobiales > Rhizobiaceae > Rhizobium. The sequence goes on along the minus strand of NZ_JAELUG010000267.1, from coordinate 1,161 downwards.
AGCAGCGACTGCCGACGGGTCGCGCCGGCGGTGACATTGACCGTCTCGCCAAAGTCGTCAACGAAATGCTCGATGAAATCGAACGCCTGATGCAGGAGGTAAAGGGCGTTTGCGACAACATCGCCCACGACATGCGTACGCCCCTCACCCGCCTTCTCGGAAGTCTTGAGCGCGCGCGACGGCGCGCGACAAGCCTTGAGGAATATCACGGCTATGTTGATGAAGCGCTCGAGGAAATTCGCGGCATCTTGAAGACCTTCGGCGCGCTTCTGCGCATCTCGGAAGTGGAAGACGGGCTGCGCAGATTGGGTTTCGTCGAGATCGACCTGAAGGCGATCGCGCGCGATGCCGTCGATTTCTTCGAGCCTGCCGCCGAGGAATGCGGCGTCACCCTCGCCTATGCCTCAGGCAGCAACGATCCCGCAATCATCTTAGGAGATCCCAGCCTGATCTTCGAAGCAATAGCCAACCTGATCGACAATGCGATCAAGTTCACGCCAAGGGACGGACGCGCGATCGTCCGCGTTGAAAGTGTCGGGCACGGCGCGACCGTAGCGGTCGAGGATACCGGCATAGGAATCCGCAAAGAGGATGCCGACGCCGTGCTTCGACGATTCTATCGAGCCGAAAAGAGCCGACATGCCCCAGGCAACGGCCTCGGATTGAGCCTCGTCTCGGCCGTTGCGAGACTTCACGGCATGCGCCTGGAAATCGTCACACCGGATGTTGGCACCTGCGTTCGCCTGGCAACTGCATAGAGTTGGCTTGCTGCAGTGGAACTGCAAATATGGATGACGAAAGTAGAGGAAGAACGCGCAGCCTTTGTCGTGTCATTGCGCCTTTCGACGGTCGCAAAGCGGACGAAATTCAAAACTATTGCATTGATCTGCAACTTCGTTTGGTCGGAGCTACCAGGCCAGGTCCCTGTAGATAGCGATTGCCGAGGGGCATGAATGCATGAAATGAGGAAGCCCGTACTGGTCTTTAGCAAGAGTCCGCGATACGCAGCCATCCGATGGTGATATGAGGGTTTCAATGACGATCATTAAACGTCAACGTCAGTCTGCCTGGCAATTCCTCTTGCTGCCCCTGCGGCTCGTCATCGCCGTTCTCGTTATCATCAGCGAGATCGCTCGACCCGTTTATCGACCACTCGTGAAC
>NZ_JAELUG010000266.1 GCF_016429255.1 Rhizobium sp. ASV8 | reverse complement strand
TGTAGCGGCTATTTAGTAATGCGACAGTTGGGCCAGTTAGAGATGCGACAGTCTCGCCTCTCGACGCGCTGGTCAAAGCCAACGTCGGGAGCAAGGATGACGATCTTCAGCCTGGTCGAGACCATGAGCGGTCGGAGTCGTCATGTCCTTTATGATCACCATGTCGCAGAAAGAATTGCATCGCCTCGAAGTCATCCAGAAGATCCGTGACGAGCGCCTGAGTGTTGTCCAGGCTGCCGAACAGCTCGGACTTAGTCGAAGTCAGGTCCACCGGCTGTTGCAGGCCTATGACCGGGATGGTCCAGCCGGCCTCGTTTCGAAGAAGCGAGCGCAGCCAAGTAACCGGCGCCACAGTGAGGAGTTTCGCAACGCGGCGCTGGATCTGATCCGCGAACGCTATCTGGATTTCGGTCCGACGCTGGCTCGCGAGAAGCTGATCGAACTGCACCGGATCTCGGTGGCCAAGGAGACGCTGCGGCAATGGATGACCGAGGCCGGAATCTGGATCTCGCGTCGCGAGCGCAAGAAGCGGATCTTTCAGCCACGCGGCCGGCGCGACTGCTTTGGTGAACTGGTGCAAATCGATGGCTCGCATCACTGGTGGTTCGAGAACCGCGGCCCCAAATGCGCCCTGCTCGTCTATATCGACGATGCCACCGGCAAGCTGCTGCATTTGCGGTTCGCCGGATCGGAGAACACGTTCGACTATCTGCACGCGACCAAGGCCTATCTGCAGCAATGGGGCAAGCCGCTGGCTTTCTACAGCGACAAGCATGGTGTCTTTCGCACGGCCCATGCGTCCGAGAAGGACCGCACGAGCGGCCTGACACAATTCGGCCGGGCGCTTTATGAGCTGAACATCGACATCATCTGTGCCAACACCCCGCAGGCCAAAGGCCGTGTGGAGCGCGCCAATCAGACACTGCAGGATCGGTTGGTCAAGGAGATGCGGCTGCGCGGCATCGACACGATCGAGGCAGCTAATGCTTATGCGCCTGAGTTCATTGCGGATTTCAACTCCCGTTTCGGCAAGCCGCCACGCAATCCGAAGGACATGCACCGACCGCTGGCCGATCATGAGAACCTCGATGGCGCCATGTGCCGTAAGGAAGTCCGCACGCTGTCGCAATCCCTGACGCTACGCTACGACAAGGTGCTGTTCATTCTCGACCCGACCGAGATTTCCAGGCCATTGGCGGGCCAGAAGGTGATCGTCTGTGACTATCCGGACGGACGACTTGAGATCCTGCACGAGAGTTTTGCCCTGCCCTACAGGACCTTCGACAAACTGCGATCGGTACATCGCTCGACAGTTGTCGAGAACAAGCGTTTGGACGACATGTTGTCGATCGTCGCGGAGATGCAGGCTGGACGGGAGCAGCAGCGCAGCAAGAGTGGTCCCAGCCGCGCCGGCCAGATGGATCATATGTTTGGGATACCGGATGGCAGCAAGAGCAACGGCTATCAGAAGCGGGGTCGCAAGCCGGGGCGGAGGACGGATTTCACGAACGATCCGGCAGTGATTGCGCGGCGTGAGAAGGCACTGATGAAGCAGCCAGCGGCGGAATAAAGTTCGTCAATGCACGCTGATGTCGCTTTGCATATCCGACTCCAACTGCAGACACGCTGCCCAAAGTGGGGTCTTGTGGAAGGGTCCATCCTGGAGAAGAGTGAGCCCCTCTCGTGCCTCATAGAGCAAGCCGAGCCAGCATAAGCGTCGGAAGACGCCATACTGAAGCTCGGATTTCAACTCCCAAGCTTCCAGGGTCATTTCGGTGTCGGACAGAGGTGCCATGTCTGGATAGAGGATCTTCACAACGTCCAATGGCGTGCAGCCTTCTCTCGCCTTGATATTGAGAAGATTGAGGAACATGCGCCACCAGCGCAACCGCGCTTGCACCTGCTCTTCCCGCTCGGTGGCGTGGACATAGGAATAGAGATAATCGGTAGCGACCAGATCGAAGAAGGCTTGCGGGTTCACCAGAAACTCGCGGCCGCGTCTGGTTGGCAGCAGCACATCCTTTTTCCGGCGAAGCAGCTTCAGATGACGGGTCATGTCGCGTACGACCCAAAGCGGCGGCATGTCGCTTTCATTAAGCACCTTGTTCATGCTGTAGAGGTCTTTGGCTGTGAAGTCGGGCCAGAGGAAGTTTACAGCGGCCCAATGCACGAACTTGCGGTTCATGGCGCCGGTCGCCGTCAATCCTATGCCACCCTCACCGTCAGCATAGGCAACCGAAAGAAGCATGCCGCGAAGAAGTGGTGACAGCGCGGCCACATCGACGTCTCCTTGCAGGTTGATTTCCGGAAGCATCGTGCGACTTTGATCCCTATCCTACCCC
>NZ_JAELUG010000265.1 GCF_016429255.1 Rhizobium sp. ASV8 | reverse complement strand
GGTCGTCTTCAATCTTGCGGCGCAGCCGGTTGATTTGGACGTCGATGGTTCGCTCGCCGACTTCGGCTTCATTGCCGATAAGCTCATGGCGTGGGATGGTCTCGCCGGCGCGCTTGGCGAAAAGCAGCATGATTTCCTGTTCTCTGTCCGTGAGCCGGATGAGTTCAGCCGATTTCTTCAGCTCCTTGCGGGTCAGGGAAAACGTATAGGGCCCAAACATCACAAGCTCGATCTTGGGGGAGTCGGCAGGGGTGTTCCGCCGCAGGATATTGTTGACGCGCAGCACCAGCTCGCGAGGATCGAAGGGCTTTGGCAGATAGTCGTCCGCGCCGGCTTCAAGGCCCGCAATGCGGGAATCGGCCTCGGCAAGCGCGGTCAGCATAATGACGGGAATGTTCTTGATGGCGCGCAAGCTCGATGTCAGCGAGATGCCGGACTCTCCCGGCATCATCACGTCCATGATGATGAGATCGAAATCCAGTCCCTCGAGCTTGCGTCGCGCCTCGGCGCCATCGGCCGCTGCCGTCACGCGGAAGCCCTTTTCCATAAGGTAGCGATTGAGAAGGGCGCGGATACGCGTATCGTCATCCACCACCAGAAGATGTGCCGCATCGTCCGAAATAACTGTTTTCGTCGTCATTCGATCCGTCTCGATCCTGTCCTACCCACGATTGATATGAGGCATTCCGTACCGGATTCGCGGCTGGTATTGCCGTCACTTGCCTGTTTGCATTCCCCTCAGGAAGCGTTTCACGCTTTCGCGTGTCGCGTCCGATGCGCCCTCGAATGCCCTTTCAATACGGCGCGATTGCGGCTCCGCCAGTGCCAGCGCCAGATCGCGGCCGGCCTGTGTCGGATAAAGCTTGCGCTGCCGCCGGTCCTCCGGACCCGCAACCTGATGAATATAACCCGAATCGATCAATTGTTTGAGAACCCGTGCCAAACTCTGCTTGGTGATCTGCAATGTTTCCAAGAGGTCTGCAACGGTCATGCCGGGTTCGCGGTTAACGAAATGAACGACGCGGTGATGAGCTCGTCCGAAACCGCTCTTGATCAGTATCTGATCCGGGTCCGACACGAAATCGCGATAGGCGAAGAAAAGCAGCTCGATGATCTCGAAGTCGATGCTCCCCGCATTCTGCATCGGCGTTGCCAGCAGCTCAGCCCTTGCCGCGTTCTGGCTCATCTGTCGTGGCACTATAGCATTTCCTTTTTATTTTTTGCGCGTTTGCGAAATTTACGCAAAAATATGTCAGCTTTATTGACGTATTTTTACGCCATCGTTCGCTGCCGCACAATGCCGTGCGGCTTGAAAGACTGCGCCTTTTCGGGAAATCTAAGTGTGGATCCGTAAAACTCCAACCTATTTCGACTTTTCTCTGCCGCCAAAGCGAGAGGGTGTTAAAAAGGGCTGTGTCTCCCTGCGGCAAGCAAGAGGTCGCCGTGATCGCATCAGTGCTTCCGGCGAAGCATCCCGAAGGGGAGCTTCCTCCGACAAAGCAAACACGGTCGAGTGATTGCAAATGGAACGGCTCAAGTTCCAGTCAATCGCGTTGCACACTCAGCCCTCTTTGTGCGCTGTCCGCAACGCAACGCCGGCCACGCAAGGTGCGGCCGCGGGAACGCCGAATGTTCTGACCCGTAAGGGTCGGATGTTTTCTCCGACCCTTACGGGTGTGATCCTTACGACTTACGGCCGAGAACTGCGCCGACGATCGCCGAAAGCACGCCGCCGGCGATCAGCGCAGATATGCCTTGAGCTACAAGGCCGGTGAGGGCGTCGCTGCCGATAAGCTTGAGAATGACGCCGCCGCCGAGCCCGCCAATGGCACCCGCGATCGTTCTGGCAACGAGATTGATACCATCCTGCTTCAGGACGCCGCTCGCTGCGTTGCCGCCAATGGCGCCGGCTATCAGTTGTGTGATGATAGGCCCTAGACTTTCCATGTGATTGCCCTTCTCCCAGTGTTCCGGAGACGCTTCCGGATGCCTCTCGTCGCGCCCGGGATCGATGCCTGGGAGCGGCGGTAATCCTCACTGGTATTAGGACTACATCATGCACCGGCCGGTGGAAATAGAAGGGCAACCCAAACGAGAGAAAACCTGAATAATTTCAGGGGAAATCCAGGTTCTTGGCACGCGGCCTTTCGGCCACATGCCAATTTCGCCAACTTTCTCATGCCTGGCTGCGAATCATCGGTAGACGTAGACAATACGGCGTGTGCCCGGATCGACCAGTACCGGCTGGTGGTTCACCTCGACATAGCTGTATTGATAGTCCGGAATGCGATGCACTTCGACGCTGTGGGGAACCGTTGCGCCGACGGCCAGATCACCGCTCAGCTGAACTGTATCGACCGGGTTCTCATCGATATAGC
>NZ_JAELUG010000264.1 GCF_016429255.1 Rhizobium sp. ASV8 | reverse complement strand
CCCCAGATTCCCCTCGGGCGATGATATTTAAAGCTGCGGCCGACGATGCTGATCCCGTTTGCAAGAAGGGCGGAGGCAATCGTGTCGCCGACAAAACCATGGACATCCTCTCCATCAAAAGTGAAGCGGATCGGCTTCGACCGGTCAATGCGGCCGAGACTGTCGATGCGATGCGAGGTCATGGCTGGTGATCTCCGAGAAAGGCGTCGGATGAGACGACGGCATGGGTGACGGTGTCGCGATCCATCCGGAATATCTCGCCGCAGGTCATGTGCATCCAAACCTCGGATGCCGGTCCTTTCGAATTGTTGCGCAAGTGCAGGTAGGAGGACCAGGTTTCGTCGCTGACATCAGTGCCTTCCGGCCGCGCATTGCCGAAATCGCCTCCGAAATGAAATTCACTCTCGCTGCGCGGACCGCAGAATGGGCACGGAAAAAGCTGCATGTTTCCCCCTCAATGTGCGATGCCGGAGCCGGCGGCCTCGTCGATCAACCGGCCCTTTGCAAAGCGGTCGAGATCAAATGGTCGACTGATGTCGTGATGCCTGCCGGTTGCGAGCAAGTGGGCAAGCAGCGTCCCTCCCGCCGGAATTGCCTTGAACCCGCCGGTTCCCCAGCCGCAATTCAGGAACAGGCCGGGAAGCGGGCTCTCGCCAAAAATCGGTGAACTGTCGGGAACCACGTCGACGATTCCCGCCCACTGGCGCATCAGCCTGAGTTGGCGGAAGCTCGGAAACATCTCGAGCAGACCGGAAATGACAGTCTCAAGCGTCGGCAGATTGCCGCGCTGGCCATAAGAGGGAACTCGGTCCAATCCGCCGCCGATGACCATCTCGCCCTTGTCGGACTGGCTGACATAGACGCCGGTCGCCGGCGAGAGAACGACGCAGTCGAGCGCCGGCTTTACCGGCTCGGAAACACAGGCCTGAAGTGCATAGGAGGTGATCGGCAGGCGGAAGCCGGCTTTTTCGGCAAGGACGCTCGAATGCCCAGCAACCGCCATGCCTGTTCTTTCGGCGCGAATATCGCCTTTCGAGGTTCGCACGCCACGGCAGCGTCCGTCTTCGATGATGAATTCGCTCACCTCGCAGTTTTGAATGATATCGACGCCGAGCGTATCGGCCGCGCGGGCATATCCCCAGGCAACGGCATCATGCCGCGCTGTCCCCGCTCGTCTCTGGATCACGCTACCGAAGATCGGATACCGCGCATCCGGAGCATCGTTGTAGAGCGGCACCAGCGCCCTTGTTTGTGCGACCGACAGCAGTTCCGCGTCAATGCCGTTGATCTGCATGGCGTTGACGGTTCTTGCGGCCATTTCGAGATCCGCGGGGCTGTGCGCCAGACTTATCATGCCGCGCTGTGAGAACATGATGTTGTAGTTCAGCTCGCGGGAGAGGCTTTCGTAAAGCTTGAGCGCCAGTTCATAGAGCGCGACGCTCTCAGGAAAGAAATAGTTGGAGCGAATGGCCGTGGTGTTTCGGCCCGTATTGCCGCCGCCAAGCCAACCGCGTTCGATGACGGCGACATTGGTGATGCCGTGGTTCTTCGCCAGATAATATGCCGTGGCAAGCCCATGCCCACCGCCGCCGATGATAATGACATCGTAGCGCGCTTTTGGCTCCGGCGATCGCCAGGCTTTTTGCCAGCCACTCTGATTGTTCAGCCCCTCTTTCAGAAGGGCAAATGCCGAATATTTCTTTGTCACGACCGCGCCCCGCTCGGAGTTTGCAGGAAATTTAACCGGAAGAGCCACCCAGCCTCCCAGGAGGCTGCACGCTTCTGACCGAGAGGATCCTCGTGCCGCCATTGCCTTCCCACGCGCAGCAGGCGCGGAGCGTTCATTGGAACATTGGCGCGCAAGATCCTCAGGCGCATAGCGTAGGACCGATCGAACGGGACAAGGTGCAAGGTTCCTCAGCAAGGTTGAAGTGGCGAGACGATAATCATCGTGGACATATATGTCCATAAATATTCCGCAAACGCGCTAACGGTGAGCCATCTGCAAACAGCGGTCTGCCATCAAGCCCATGGATTTCAAACTATTTCAGCTTTTTCTGGAGGAATTTCAGCGTTCACACAGATGTGCCATGGACATCTATGTCCATTTACCGACCATGCCAGCCTTGTGCATGATGGGTGCGAGGTGGTTTCTATGACCGCAAAAGGGAGCCGTTATAAGCGCTTTGCTTTGCTATCGCGGGCTCAAATAAACTGCATTCGGTGAAAGTCGACACGGCGCCTCTGATCCAAATTGAATGCGCCGTTGCCATCACGGCGGCCGGTCTCAACTAAGCCGCTCAGCCCTCGTTTAACAACTTTCGGCCCGAACGGCTGACCGGCAACACCGTGTCGTCATTGAGGCGGACACCATGCCTGCCGCCACGCACCCTCGCCTCTTCGGCGAGCTGGCGCGATACCC
>NZ_JAELUG010000263.1 GCF_016429255.1 Rhizobium sp. ASV8 | reverse complement strand
CTTGAATACTGCATCGTCATTCATCGAAATACGGAACCATTTGGTTGCCTATATCCATCTTATAAGCAACCAAATGGTTGCCTGTCAAGGCATCATTTGAGAGCAGCCTTTGCGCTCGGCGATGGCAAAAATGACGAGAGACAATTGACAATGGTGGCATCGCATTGGATCATCGCGGCATGATCGCACTTCGCGCCACAATTATGCATCTTACCACCGTCTCTCCCCTTGCAGGGCGAGTGGAAGCTGCGTTGCGCTGAGCTAACTGCGATCCATCTCAACCCTGCCGAGGCGAGCAGGGTTGAAGCTCCCTAGCTCTCCTCCCAAAACCAAGGAGAGCCAATGTCTTTCGAACAGCAAGAGCCCGTTAAACGACGATCCGGCAAAATCGGTCTGGTCGTGATCCGCGCAACACAGGTGTCGGACGCCGAAGCGATCGCGGCAATCGCCAATCTTCCCGGCTTCCGCGCCGGCACCTTGCGCCTGCCCTTCCAAAGCATCGCGGAAACTCGGCAATGGCTGGAAAAGCCATCTCCCAACTCGACCGGCATCGTTGCTGAAGTCGACGGACGGGTCGTCGGCAGTGCCGGTCTGACGCGGCTGTCCGGCCGACGTATTCACATCGGCCAGATCGGCATGGGCGTCCACGACGATTTCACAGGCTGCGGCATCGGCTCGGCGCTTCTGGGCGCGCTGGTCGACACAGCCGACAACTGGTTGGCGATCAAGCGCCTGGAACTGACCGTCTATGCCGACAATGCTGCGGCGATCGGACTCTATGAGAAGTTCGGCTTCGAAACCGAAGGCCGGTTGCGCGCCTTTGCATTCCGCAATGGCGAATATATCGACGCACTCACCATGGCACGGCTGAGATTTTGATCGATCAAGGGCGGTGGGATAGGATCACGCCGCCCTACCACCTATCCGCCGATCAGATCCAGCCACTCGTCCTCGGTCAAAACCTGGACGTTGAATTCCCGGGCCTTGTCGAGCTTCGAGCCGGCCCCCGGGCCAGCCACGACGATATCGGTCTTCTTCGACACGGAGCCGGAAACCTTCGCGCCCAGGCTTTCCGCCTTGGCCTTGGCTTCATCGCGCGTAAACTTTTCCAGCGAGCCGGTGAAAACCACCGTCTTGCCGGTCACGGGACTGCCCGAGGTCGCCGGCGGCTCGGCTTCCTGCGGCTGCACCTGCTCCAAAAGCTTGGCGATCACTTCCGTATTGCGCGGCTCCTTGTAGAACTCAACGATAGCCCGCGCCACGACTTCGCCGATGCCCTCGATATTGTTGAGGTCGTTCCATGCGTCGCCCGCAAGCGGAGCCGCGTCCTTCATGCCGGCTGCGAAAGCATCATAGGTGCCATAGGAGCGCGCCAGCAGCTTGGCCGTGGTCTCACCGACATGGCGGATGCCGAGCGCGAAAATGAAGCGATGCAGGGCGATCTGGCGCCGCTCGTTGATGGCGGCGTAGAGCTTGCCAACGCTGACCTTGCCAAAGCCGTCAATGTTCTCAAGCTTGGCAAGAGAGGCCTGCTGTCGCTTCTCCAAAGTGAAGATATCAGGCGCGGTCCTGATCTGCAGGGCCGGGTCGTCGCTCTCGAAGAAGAAATCGATCTGCTTCGAGCCGAGGCCTTCGATATCATAGGCATTGCGCGAAACGAAATGCTTAAGATGCTCGGTCGCCTGCGCACGGCAAATGAAGCCGCCGGTACAGCGCGTCACAGCATCGATCTTGCCGGTTTTCTCGTTGATGTCCCGAACCGCATGGCTGCCGCAAACCGGGCACACCTTCGGGAATTCGTAAGATACGCTCGATGGCTCGCGCTTTTCCATCACGACATCGACGATCTGCGGAATGACATCGCCTGCCCGCTGCACGATCACCATATCGCCGACACGGATATCACGGCCATCGCGAATCGGTTCACCCTTGTTGCCGATGCCCTTGATGTAGTCGGCATTGTGCAGCGTCGCATTGGTAACGACCACGCCGCCGACCGTGATCGGCTCGAGCCGCGCCACTGGCGTCAACGCACCGGTGCGGCCCACCTGGATATCGATATCGACCAGCCGCGTGAAGGCCTGCTCGGCCGGGAACTTGTGCGCCGTCGCCCAGCGCGGCGAGCGCGAGCGGAAGCCGAGGCGAGCCTGCAGCTCGAGGCTATCGACCTTGTAGACGACGCCGTCGATATCGTAATCGAGATCGGGCCGTTGCAGACCGATCTGCTCGTAGTGGCCGAGAATATCGGCAACGGAATTCAGCCGTTCCATCAGCGGATTGACCGGAAAACCCCAGGATTTGAAGACCTGCACCATGCCGTATTGCGTATCGGCGGGCATGTCCGACATCTCACCCCAGGCATAGGCAAAAAACTTCAACTTGCGGCTGGCCGTCACCTTCGCATCGAGCTGGCGCAAGGACCCTGCCGCCG
>NZ_JAELUG010000262.1 GCF_016429255.1 Rhizobium sp. ASV8 | reverse complement strand
TGCCGTGGCAGACTTTCTGTCGAAGATGCAGGTGCCGAATGCCGAGATCAGCGATGTGCTCGCCTGGGGTGACGACAACAAGGCTTCGCCCGAAGAGGTCGCCACTTACTTCTTCAAGAACTACGAGAGCATCTGGACCAAATGGGTTCCGGCCGATGTCGCGGCGAAGGTGAAGGCCTCGCTCTAAGGGCTTTCCCGGCAGACGGCGCAATCAAGCATTTGCGCCGTCTGCCGGGACATTGAGAGGCAGCTCATCTCTGAAAGGCTTGCATCGTGGCAGACAATTTTCCCGATCTCATCGACACTCACGGCCTTCGCTCCGCCATCGACGATGGCTTCAGCTGGGTCGTGACGAATTACGGCGACACATTCGAGCGGCTGTTGATGCCGTTGCTCAAACTGCTGAGCGCCATGGAGGCTTTCCTGCAATGGCTGCCCTGGTATGTCACGATTGTTGCGGTCGCCGTGTTGACCTACTCGGCGGCACGAAGCCTGAGGGCGACCGGTGCTGCGGTCGTCATGCTTGTCCTTATCGGCGTATTAGGTCTGTGGGACGACGCCATGGCGACCATTGCACTCATGCTTGCCGCGACCGTGGTTGCCGTGGCACTTGGTATTCCGCTCGGCATTGCGATGGCGCGCTCGGACTGGCTGCGTTCGCTGACGCTCCCGCTTCTCGACATCATGCAGACGCTGCCGATTTTCGTCTATCTCATTCCCTTCGTCATGCTGTTCGGACCTGGAAAGATCCCGGCCATTCTGGCCACCGTGTTCTTCGCCATTCCGCCAGTAATCCGTCTGACCGATCTCGGCATCCGCCAGGTCGATGATGAGGTGGTGGAGGCGATTGTCGCCTTCGGCGCGACGCCACGGCAAAAACTCTTCAAGGTTCAGATCCCGCTTGCCTTGCCGACCATCATGGCAGGCATCAATCAGACGACGATGATGGCGCTCTCCATGGTGGTCATCGCTTCGATGATCGGTGCGGGTGGGCTCGGCTATCAGGTATTGCAGGGTATTCAGCGCCTGGAAGTGAGCCGTGGCCTCATTGCCGGAATCGCCATCGTTTTTCTCGCAGTCATTTTTGACCGCATCGCACAGTCCTATGGACGACGTGCCCAGAAACATCGTGCAGGCGGAGAGTGAGGCCGTGATCATGTCCGACGTCAAAATCCAGGTCGACAAAGTCTATAAGATCTTCGGAAACCGCCCTGCCGATGCACTGGCCGAACTCAAGGCCGGCGCGCGAAAGGCCGAGGTGCTGCAAAAGACCGGCTGCATCGTCGGGCTCAGGGATATCGATTTCTCGATCCGCCGCGGCGAGACCTTTGTCATCATGGGGCTGTCCGGCTCCGGGAAATCGACCCTCATTCGCCACTTTAACCGGCTGATCGAGCCCACGGCCGGCCGAATTCTCGTCGACGGCCGCAACATCATGGACATGAACGCCAAAGAGCTTCTTGCGCTTCGTCGCCACGGCATCTCCATGGTGTTTCAGCGGTTCGGCCTCCTGCCGCACCAGACGGTGCTCGAAAACACGATCTGCGGGCCGATCCTGCAGGGCGTCAGTCGGCGTGACGCAGTGGCGCTTGGCATGGAGCAGTTGGAACTCGTTGGTTTGAAAGGGTTTGAGAACCGCTTTCCAAGCCAGTTGTCGGGCGGCATGCAGCAGCGTGTCGGCCTTGCAAGGGCATTGGCGACGCAGGCTGAGGTGCTTTTGATGGATGAGGCATTCAGCGCGCTCGATCCGCTGATCAAGAGCGACATGCAGGATCAGTTGAAAGACATCCAGGCACGGCTGAAGAAGACGATCATCTTCATCACCCATGATCTCGACGAGGCCCTTCATCTCGGCGATCGCATCGCCATCCTCAAGGATGGCGAGCTGCGGCAGGTGGGCACGGGCGAGGAAATTCTATTCCGGCCGGCCGACGACTATGTCGAGCGGTTCGTGCGGAAGGTGGACCTGTCGCGCGCCATGTACGCCTATGAAGCCTTTGAGAAGGTGCCGGTGTTGACGGAGGCCGAAGCAACGGTTGAGCGATCTGCCGCGTTGCTGTGTCAGCATCGGGGTGTGATTGTCTCCAATGGCGTTGCGCCGCGCCTCCTCTCGCGAGGTGTCTCCGCTGAGGCTCTTCCGACAGCGTCCGTGGAGGCCGGGGTAGCGATCGGCCAATGTTTTCCGCTACTCGCGGCGGCGGATGCCATCCTCGTCACCGAGTCCGGCAAGCCAACCGGTATCCTTACGCGCGAAATGGCGTTCAAGGCTTTGGCTCGCTCGGCTCGTGCAGATCGAATGAGCTAAAGACTGATTTCAAGAGAAGATATCCGATGACTTCCCATGTCCTCACCGTATCCTGCAAATCGACGCGCGGCATTGTCGCGGCGATCACCGGCTATCTTGCCGAGCAGGGTTGCAACATCGTCGATTCCAGCCAGTTCGACGATCTCGACACCGGCATGTTCTTCATGCGCGTCTCCTTCATCTCCGAAGAGGGCGTCGGAGAGGCGGCGCTGGTCGAAGGCTTCA
>NZ_JAELUG010000261.1 GCF_016429255.1 Rhizobium sp. ASV8 | reverse complement strand
GGTATAGGGCTTGTCGCCCTTCAGAGCCTTCTTCTGCAGGGCTTCCGGCCATCCGGCGGGCGGCTGGCCCAGATCACCTTTCAGCATGGAGACGACCGAATCCGGGAAGGCGATATCCTTGGCCGGGTTCTCGACATCGGCGACCGTCAGATCCTGGCTCACCATCATCAATGCCATGTCGCCGACGACCTTGGAGGACGGCGTCACCTTGACGATATCGCCGAACATCTGGTTGGCGTCTGCATAGGCCTGAGCCACCTGATGCCAACGGGTCTCAAGACCGAGCGAGCGGGCCTGTTCCTTGAGATTGGTGAACTGTCCGCCCGGCATTTCGTGCAGATAGACTTCGGAAGCCGGTCCCTTGAGGTCGCTTTCGAAGGCGGCATACTGGTTGCGCACCGCTTCCCAATAGAAGGAAATGCGACGGATCCATTCGGGATCGAGGCCCGGGTCCCGCTCGGAACCCTTGAGGGCTTCGACGATCGAGCCGAGGCAGGGCTGCGAGGTATTACCGGACAACGCATCCATTGCCGCATCAACAGCATCGACGCCGGCATCAACGGCAGCAAGCACGGTTGCGGCTGCGATGCCCGAAGTGTCATGCGTGTGGAAGTGGATCGGCAGCCCGGTCGCCTCGCGCAGCGCCTTGAACAGCACCTTCGCTGCCGCCGGCTTCAGAAGGCCGGCCATATCCTTCAAGGCGATGATATGGGCACCGGCTTTTTCCAGCTCGACGGCGAGATCGGTATAGTACTTCAGATCATATTTCGGGCGAGCGGAATTGAGGATGTCGCCCGTGTAGCAGATCGCCGCCTCGCAGAGCTTGTTTTCCTCGGCAACCGCATCCATCGACACGCGCATGTTCTCTACCCAGTTCAGGCAATCGAAGACGCGGAAGAGGTCGACGCCGCCTTGGGCCGCCTGGCGGACGAAATATTTCACGACGTTGTCGGGATAGTTGGTGTAGCCAACGCCGTTGGCGCCGCGCAGCAGCATCTGGAGAAGCAGGTTCGGCGCACCCTCACGGATCAGCGACAGACGCTCCCACGGGTCTTCCGTGAGGAAGCGCATGGAAACGTCGAAGGTGGCGCCGCCCCAGCATTCCAGAGACAGGAGCTGCGGCAAAGCGCGCGCATAGGTGCCGGCAACGCCGGCGATGTCATAGGTGCGCATGCGGGTCGCGAGCAGCGACTGATGGCCGTCGCGCATCGTCGTATCGGTCATCAGCACGCGCTTTTCGTTGCGCATCCATTCGGCGAATTTCTGCGGGCCAAGCTTGTCCAGCAGCTGTTTGGTGCCATCCGGAACAGCGCTATCGATATAGGGCACCACCGGCTGGGCAGCCTTGGGCGACGGCGCGGGACGGCCGCGCGCCTCGGGATGGCCGTTGACGGTGACATCCGCAAGATAGGTCAGGAGCTTGGTGGCGCGGTCCTGGCGCTTGACCTGCTGGAACAGCTCCGGCGTCGTATCGATGAACCGCGTCGTATAGCTGTTGTCGCGGAATTTCGGGTGGGTGATGATCGCTTCGAGGAAGGTAAGGTTGGTCGCGACGCCACGGATGCGGAATTCGCGGAGCGCACGGTGCATGCGCGAGATCGCTTCCTGCGGGTTCGGCGCCCAGGCCGTTACCTTCACCAGCAGCGGGTCGTAGTAGCGGGTGATGATGGCGCCCGAATAGGAGGTGCCGCCGTCGAGGCGGATACCGAAGCCCGAAGCCGAGCGATAGGCGGTGATCCGGCCGTAGTCCGGGATGAAATTGTGCTCCGGATCCTCGGTCGTCACGCGGCACTGCAGCGCGTGTCCGTTGAGGCGAATATCTTCCTGCTTCGGAACGCCCGATTCCGCCGTGCCGATGGCGAAGCCGTCGAGGATATGGATCTGCGCCTTGACGATATCGATGCCGGTGACGACTTCGGTCACGGTATGCTCGACCTGGATGCGCGGATTGACTTCGATGAAGTAGAATTTGCCGGTATCGGCATCCATCAGATATTCGACGGTGCCGGCGCCGACATAGTTCGTCGCCTTGGCGATCTTCAGCGAGTATGCCGCCAGTTCCTGGCGCTGCGCCTCGCTGAGATAGGGCGCCGGCGCACGCTCGACGACCTTCTGATTGCGGCGCTGAACCGAACAGTCGCGCTCGAAGAGATGAACGACATTGCCGTGCGTATCGCCAAGAACCTGGCTTTCGACGTGCCGGGCGCGCTCGACGAGTTTTTCAAGATAGACCTCGTCCTTGCCGAAAGCGGCCTTCGCCTCGCGCTTGGCCTCCGTCACTTCCTTGGCGAGATCCGCCTCGGAGCGGATGACGCGCATGCCGCGACCGCCGCCGCCCCACGAGGCCTTGAGCATGACCGGATAGCCGATTTCGGCCGCCATCTTGGCGACCACCGCCATATCGTCAGGCAGCGGCTCGGTTGCCGGCACGACGGGCACGCCGACGGAGATTGCCAGATTGCGCGCAGCAACCTTGTTGCCGAGCTGGCGCATCGTATCGGCGCGCGGCCCGATGAAAATAATGCCGGCGGCATCGCAG
>NZ_JAELUG010000260.1 GCF_016429255.1 Rhizobium sp. ASV8 | reverse complement strand
GCAAACGACAATCGGCCTGCATTATACGACCGCGCCGTCACCGACCACATTCCGCTCATGCGTCGCATTGCGGGCCGGTTCGGCTTGAAAGATCGCGACGACTTCGCGCAGGACGTCTGTGCTGAAATGCTCACAAGGTGGAACTGCTATAGCGACAGCTACAGGTTCGCGACGTGGGTTTGGATCTGCGCGATCAACGTTTGCAACAAACAGAGGCTCGAGCGCCAAGCTCTGAAGCGTTCCGGCCGAACCGTTTCCATTGATCTGTGTGCGAGATTGCCGTCGACACCGCCTAGCCAGGATGACTTTGCTGAATTGTCGGAAGTGCTCGGCCGCATGTCCGGAACGCGCGACAGCGAAGTTCTTATCCGCCACGCCATGGGCGAGACGCTGAGCGAGATCGGACGAGACTACGGCATCAAGAAGGAACGCGTTCGCCAGCTTTGCGAGCGCGAGCGTCGGCAAATTGCGGCGGCCGCCTGATGCTTGAGCTGCGATACTACCAGCGTGACGCGCTGGATGCCCTCTATGAATACTGGGGCAAGGATGGCGGAAACGGCTTGATTGTGCTCCCAACCGGCGCAGGCAAGGCGCTTGTGATCGCGAAGCTGATCGAAGAATTGCTCGCCGATTACCGGGACATGCGCATTTTGAACGTCACCCACAGCGCACCGCTTGTCGGTCAGAATTACAAGGAATTTCTAGGCTTGCTGCCATTTGCGCCTGCCGGCATCTATTCGGCCGGCCTTGGGCGGCGCGATGCGCATGCGCAGGTGCTGTTTTGCGGCATTCAGTCCGTATGGAACAAGGTCGACCAAATCGGCGACGTTGATCTCGTCATTGTCGACGAGGCCCATGCGATCTCAAGAAATGCGAACACCCAGTATGGAAAATTCTTCCGTGACGTTCGCGCTCGCAATCCCGACAGCAGGACATGCGGCACGACAGCGACTGATTATCGCATGGATTCCGGGCGCCTAACTGACGATCTCGATGATGATGGTATCATTGACCCAGTCACGCAGGCGCCGGTCAAGTTCAAGCTATTTGACGATGTCGTCTATGAGATTGGTATCGGCGAACTGATTGAGCAGGGATATCTGACGCGCCTTACCAGTCAGAAGACATCGTCAAAGATTGATCTGAAGGGCGTCGGCACGCGCGGCGGCGAGTACATTCCTGGTCAGATCTCGGCGGCGGCCGAGCAGATCATTGAATCGGCAGTCGCAGAGGACATGGTGCTCTCCGAAGGTCGGCGGGCTGGACTGTTCTTCAGCACCAGCAAGGAGAATGCCACCCACGTCGCCGAGGCTATCCGCCGGCACGGTCGAACATGCGCTGTCCTGACCAGCGACAACTCGCATGAAACGGACAAGATATTCCGCGCATTTCACGCTGGCGAGATCTGGGCAATCAGCTCGGTTAGTATGATCACGACCGGAACCAATTTTCCTTTCGTCGACTTCATCAGCCTGATCTTGTCAACGAAGTCGCCTGGAAAATTGGTGCAGATTCTTGGCCGCGGCACGCGCAATTGTCCTGGCAAGATCGACTGCCTGATTGCCGATCACGGCAAAAACCTCGCGTATCATGGGCCAATTGACCAGATTCGGCCGCGCGAACCTGGCAAAGGCCTCGGTGAGCAGCCGAAGAAGCAGTGCCCGCAAGAGCATCTGGACGTGAATGGAAACTATGGATGCGGCGAGATGATCGCGATTTCGATCATGACTTGCCACTGCTGCGGCTACGTATTTCCGCCTAGCGAGGAAGTCAAAATCACCGCGCAAGCTGCCGATGTTCCAGTGCTCAGCGTGGCACCACCAGAGCCGCGCACCGTTACCGATCGCTCATTTCGATTCCATGAAGGGAAAGGGGATAAGCCGCCGTCCGTAAAGGTCACCTACATGATCGGAATGACCGCAATAAATGAATGGCTTTGCCCGCAGCATACCGGCTTCGCGAAATCTAAGGCCGATCGCTATTGGCTTGCCCACGGCGGCCAGCGGCCGTTCCCTAAAACGCCGATCGAGTGGCTAGAGCGCCAGGACGAACTGGCGGGAACGGCAGAGATCATGGTGAAGCCTCGCGACCGGTATTGGGACGTCGTTTCCCATGTCGTCGGCGAGCGCATGGCGGCCAACGATAATCATGAAGAGGGGGCGAACGACAACCGGCCGGCCTACCTCGAAGACTGGGAGCGGGACGAGATTCCCTTCTGACTATCTTGACAAAATATTAAATTTGTCATAGGGTGAAAGACCACCAAAACCACCACCACAATGAGGAGACGCGATATGTGGCCATTTAGCCGCAAGAAGAAAACCAAGCCGTTCGAAGTTCAGGTTCCCCAACGATCATTTCCGATTTTGTCGGCACCAATCGCTGTGAGACGAGACGACACTTCCGACTACTCAAGTCCAGTGAATCTGCTCAATCCATTGAGTTTGACGTCGCCACTGAATCCGATCTATTCGGATAACTTCTCACCGTCATCCAGTTCCCAAGAATCGTGCTCAGTCCGTCACGGAAGCGCATCATCGACATACGATCATGCCGCTACGCCAAGCTTTGATAGCGGCCCTTCATACTGTGACAGCAGCTCCTCAAGCAGTTTCGACAGCTCAAATTAGGAGGAAAGCATGACCAGGCCAGCAAACGACAACCGCCAAGCCCAATTTCTGGCGGCCGACGTAGCCAACCTTGCCA
>NZ_JAELUG010000259.1 GCF_016429255.1 Rhizobium sp. ASV8 | reverse complement strand
GGCCTGATCTCGCGCGGTTGTCGTCGTCACCGATTTCAGTGCGTGATCCGGAGACAGAGCCAGTGGTGGGATCAGGAAGCGGTGGTGCGTGCCTACAAGGCCGATCGACTTGCAATAACCGCCCACCTCTTCAAGCGTCAGCCGTTCGAAAACCATCTTGGTGCAGACATTGTCGCTTAGCACCATCATGCCGGTAATGGCATCGCGTAGCGAGATGACGATGCCAGGCGCCAGATAGCGGAACATGCCAGATGCCACTTCCTCCGCAAAGCGCGCTTCGTAGGTGACGGGCTCGTCCAGATCAAGGCGTCCGTCCTGAGCGGCCTTCAGTGCCGCCATCATGATCGAGGTTTTGCGGGTGCTTGCCGAAGGGGTTTCATCGTCAGCGCCGCGTTCGATCGTCTCGCCAGTCCGAAGGTTGAGGACGCTAAAGCGGGTCACGAATGGTTGAGCATCGCAGATGTCTGCGAGCCGCGCGGCAACCGAAGCGGAGTTGGAAGAATTGCTCACATCAGTTCTCCAGGCGCCATTTGAGTGTCACGCCACCTTTGTCATTTTGACCAAGGGCGGGAATGGCCGAGAGGAGCCGGCGCGTATAGGCCTCCTTCGGATGATCGAAAATCGTATCGCGGTCGCCCTCTTCAATGATCCGGCCGTCCTGCATGACGACGACACGGTCGGCGACCTGTTCGACGACGCCGAGGTCGTGGCTGATGAACAGGCACGAGAAGCCGTAGCGTTTCTGCAGGTTGGAGAAGAGGTCGAGCACCTGGGCTCTGACCGTGACATCAAGCGCGGAAACCGGCTCATCCGCGATCAGAAAGCGCGGACGTCTGGCAATGGCGCGAGCGATTGCCACGCGCTGACGCTGCCCGCCAGACAGTTCATGCGGATAGCGGTTTGCATAGTCGCAGCCGAGCCCGACTTCCTCCAGCGTTTCCAGCGTCCGCTTGCGCTTGGCGCCGCCTTCAAGGTCAGGGACAAACCTGAGCGCCTCTTCGACAAGCGCGAGGATCGTCATTCGTGGATCCAGCGACGAGTAAGGATCCTGGAAAACCATCTGGCAGTTCAGGCGATAGTCGTGCCAATTCTCTTTGCGCGACCGCCCCTGGAAGAGAATTTCGCCGCCGCTCTCCGTGACGAGACCGGCAATCGTACGGCCAAGCGTCGTCTTGCCAGACCCTGATCCGCCGACGAGCGCGACAACCTCGCCCTCATGAATATCGACATTGACGCCATGCAGCGCACGCTTCGGCTTGCCTCTCTTCATCAGCGATTTGCGGCCGGCGTAGTCGACAACGACATTGCGTGCGGACACCATTGGCGCACGCGATGCATCGATATGGCGCGCCTCGGTGCGAAAAGGCAGAGAAGACAGAAGTTTCTTTGTATAGGCATGCTTTGGCGCGTCTAAGAGATCTTCCGTGCGCCCCTGCTCGATGACCGCGCCCTTTTCCATCACGACGATGCGGTTCGTGTAGCGTGCCACCATCGGCAAATCGTGACTGATCAGCAGAACGGCCGTTCCTTCCGCCCGCGTGAGGTCGACCATCAGTTCCATCACATCACGCTGGATGACTGCGTCGAGTGCCGTGGTCGGCTCGTCGGCGATCAGAAGCGCCGGCTTCAGGAGCATGACAGAGGCAAGCATGATGCGCTGACGCATGCCGCCGGAAAACTCGTGCGGATAGGAGACGAGCGCCCCTTCCGGATCGCGGATCCCAACCCTATTCAGCATGTCGAGAATGCTTATGCGGCGCTCATCGGGCGACAGTTTGGTATGGAGAATGAGCCCCTCCTCCAGCTGCCGGCCGATGGTCATCGACGGATTGAGCGATGTCATCGGCTCCTGGAAGACGACCCCGATTTCCGCGCCGCGCAGACTGCGGAGCTCTCGGTTCTTCATCGCGAAGACGTCGCGTCCCTTGTAGATCACGCGACCGCCGGCAACGCCGATCGCCTGTGGCAGAAGCGATATCAGCGCACGGGTCGCAAGTGTCTTGCCAGAGCCACTTTCGCCAACAATGCCGAAGATCTCACCGGCCGCGACATCGAAACTGACGTCCCTGACGACCCTTTGGCCTGATCTTGCGACCTCAAGTGCAAGGTCACGGACGCTGAGAAGCGCCCCCGCTGTCGTTTCAGATGTCATTTCAGACCCCTCATGCGCGGATCGAGCTTGTCACGCAAGGCATCGCCCAGAAGATTGATGCCGAGCAACGTCAATGCGATGCAGAGACCAGGGAAGAGACCAAGCCAAACGGCCTGCTGAATGAGTGGCCGTCCGGCCGCCAACATATTGCCCCAGGTTGGAGCTGGCGGCGGCACGCCGAGGCCGAGGAAGGACAGTGCGCTTTCGGACAGAATGGCCCAGCCGAACATCGATGTCGCCAGCACCGTTATCGGCGCCAGGCAGTTCGGCAAGACATGACGGAACATCGTGTAGAGTTCCCCATTGCCCATCACTCGCGAGGCTTCGATGAATTCGCGCTCACGCAGGGAAAGAACCGCTCCCCGAACGACACGCGCCATCGACGGCGTATAAGCAATGCCAAGCGCAAAGATGATGCCGTATTGATTGGCGCCAAAAACCGCCAGCAGGCCGAGCGCCAGGAGAATGCCCGGAAAGGCCAGGAGCGCATTGTTGATCGCCATGATCACGCCGTCCGCCCAGCCGCGGACATAGCCACTGACAAGACCGATCAAGGTGCCGAAGACGGTTGCCAAAACAACCGTGAGCGCACCGATCCAGACGCTTGCACGCGCGCCGACCATCAGGCGGCTCAGCAC
>NZ_JAELUG010000025.1 GCF_016429255.1 Rhizobium sp. ASV8 | reverse complement strand
TCTCCAGCGACAGCCTCGAACAGGTCAGGCTCGATGCGATCGTCGGGGACATCGTCGCCGAACTCAAGGCAATCGACATGAATGTCGAAAGCGGGGAATTGGAGCCCGCGACGATCAGTGCTGGGCCGCTGGCCGTTACCAGAGCGTTGCGCAATCTTCTCATCAACGCCGCCACGCATGGCCAGTCGGCGCTGGTCACGGTCACCCATCTCGGCAGCAGGGCTGTGGTCCGGATTATCGACACCGGCCCCGGCATTCCCGAGGAACGGCTCAATCAGGTCTTCGAACCTTTCTTCCGTATCGACATTGCAAGGCAAAAATCCTTTCCCGGCGCCGGTCTCGGCATGGCTATCGCGCGTGAGATCGTCACGCGTTTCGGCGGAGAGATCACCGTACGCAACCGCCAGCCAACAGGGCTGGAGCAGGTCGTATCGTTCAAGAGCGCGGACAGTAAATTCGCCAGTTGAGCGAAAACTTCAACGGATCGTGACACGCCGAGCTGTTTAAAAGATGAGCGCGCAACGCGATGTCACGGCTACAGCTACACTAAGCGCCTCAAAGCAAGGTCATCGTTACACGCTCGTCTTACTTGCTATTTCACCACAATAGCCCTGATAGCTGAAGGATAAGTTCGTGAAAAATCGTGTTTTACTTGCTCATATTTTTCCAAGCTCGCAATGGATGGTAATATGAAATTAAGTTCTTCGAACTTATCAAAATAATAATACTCAAAATAGAAAAGCCGGGACATCAAATTTCGTCATAATGCCCAATTTAAGAAACATTCAGAAATGTTCAGCCCATCGAATCCTGTAGAATTACAGTCGATCAACATGCTTGGCTTGATCAGGCTTTGATCGCCCCGCCTACCCGGCTTCGCCATGACGCCCCCAACACGAATGGCGAAGCCGGATTACCTCTGTAAGGCGCGGTGAAAATCCCGCTGCTGACCGTGAGGCAAACGCTCGACGAATCGCCATCTTCTCTAGCGCCGAATCTGAACCAATCATCGAGACAATTGCATGACTTCTGCGAGTTCCAGCCTCGCTGCATCTGAGCTTGGAAATCGAAACCGGCATTCCCGGCGGATGGCCGATATGCGCGCATGAATATTGGCCCGAGAATGCCGGGCGGGGCGTTCTCGGGCCATTCGGCCCATTTGAGGGGCCGCTCTCTCCAACCGATGGGGGCGTCCGGGGGGAACTTGGTCGGTTGGAGGCAGAGAGGAAGTGGTCCTGCCGTATTCGGCAGAGCGGCTATCTGAAAGCCCCGTTAGCGCCGATCGCCAAATGGGCGTGGACCAGGAACGAGGGAGCGTTCGGCGCTTTCCAGCCTTGTAAGTTGTTCGGCGGTGAGTGCGCTACGCAATGCGGCCGCTTTGTCCTTGAGCACGGTCGCCTTGGCGGCGCGATCCAGCACAAAGTCGGCCATGCGCTCGCCAAAGAGCTCGTTCTGCTTGTCGGGCCGGTTGTCGGTATCCTGCCCTGATGGCGGCGCCGCATCGTCGCTTGGCATTGGCGGGCCAGGCGGCCTATGCCTTGGAAACGCCAGGAAATCAGTGAGCGCGCTGGTATAGTCTCGCCATGCATCAAGCTGATTGCTGCGAATGCCGATCAACGTTTCCAAGGCCGAGAGTTTACCGGCAATCTCAAGGGCGGGGTTCGGCCCACGGGAGAAGCCGCCTGGGGCGCCGAAGGGCCGCATCGGTCGGCCATCGCCAAAGCCCATCATCGGGCCGCCCGGATGCTGACCGGGCCAAGACCCGCCAGGCGACGGCGGCTGGTTGGGTGCAGGTTGCTGGTCCGCTTCGGCGCCCGCGGCCTGTTGGGTCTGTGGCGCGGCCGGCGGCTCGGCTGCTAATGCCGGAACGCTCGCCCCGACAACGGCTGTCATCAACAAAGTTGCGACGATGTATGATTGCCTCATGTTCACTGCCTTCATTACTACGTACTGACGCAGACGTTATGCAGGCTGGATGAACACAATAGGTCTCAATATTTCCCAATATTTCATGTCGGCAGGATGTTGCGAACCAAGTTTGCTGAACGCGGCGCGGCAATACTTCGTTACAACTTTCAAGCAGAATATGTTGCGCTGTAGGGGTGGAATTTCCCTTGAGAGCGGCAACCAATCGTGCGCAACAATCGAGCGAATGATGCCTACAGTGCTTGAGGTTTGGGCGGAGATCACCAACGTCGCGTCGATAACAAGTAACCGCCATCCGAGGATCAGAAAATCGGGGCGGCCAACCATTTCGTTGTCGACATTTTGCCCACAAGATCGTTAGTGTCGACACCGTCGCGCCATATGTGGCGCAAAACGCATTCGACCGAGAATATTGAGGAGAGTTGAAGAATGTCGTGGCAACATCCAGTTCCCCGGATCACCGATGAGGAAAGACAGGCGCGCCTTGCGCGACTTCGCCAAGTGCTTGAGGTGGAGGGCGTGGCCGGCATGCTGCTCGGGCCGAGCGAGAGCCTGCGATATTTTACCGGTCTCGTCTGGCATGCAAGCGAGCGGTTTCTCGGGGCATTGGTGACGCCGACCGGGCTTCATTACATCGTTCCGGGATTCGAACGCAGCCGTGTCGAGACCTTGCCGCATCTCCCGGCGGATATTCTCGAATGGCAGGAAGAGGAAAGCAGCGCTGCTCTCGTCGTGCGCCTGCTTGGCGAACGCGGCATTCTCGCGCTCGATGACGATATGCCGCTCTATTTCTATCATGCACTGGCCGCCAAGCTCGGCGCCGAAAGGCTGACGAACGGTGGCCCGCTCATCAGCAGTCTCCGCCGGATCAAATCACCGGCCGAAATCGCGCTCATTCGCTACGCCATGAATCTGACGCTCGATGTCCATAAGCAAGCGCATGCCTTGCTCAAGCCAGGCATCCGCGCCTCCGAAGTGGCTGAGTTCATCGATCGCAGGCACCGTGAGGCCGGCGCTTCCGGTGGCTCAACCTTCTGCATTGTTTCCTTTGGCGAAGCGACGTCGCTGCCGCACGGCGCCGATGGCGATCAGATACTTGGCGAAGACGACGTCATCCTTGTCGATACCGGTGCGCGCATCGATGGCTATCACTCCGATTTGACGCGGACATACAAGCTGAAAGCCGGCGACACCGCCTTCGAAGATGCCTGGGCCATAGAGCGCGAGGCGCAGCAGGCCGTATTCGATGCCGCCAAGCTCGGCGCCGCCTGCTCGACCCTCGATGATGCAGCGCGCGCCGTGCTTGCGAAGCATTCGCTTGGCCCCGATTACAATTTACCAGGTTTGCCGCATCGCGCTGGTCACGGCCTGGGACTTCAGATCCACGAGGAGCCCTACATCGTGCGCGGCAATGCGACGAAGCTTGCTGCCGGCATGTGCTTCTCTAACGAGCCGATGATCGTTTTCCCGCAGAGGTTCGGGATCCGGCTCGAAGACCATATCTACATGGCGGAGGATGGGCCGCGTTGGTTCACGCAGCCCTCCAAAAGCCCGACTGAGCCTTTCGCGTAAAGGCCGGCAGCAACGATCTCGAACGACGATGGAAGGGCGGTTCAGGCCGCCCTTTTTCCTTCCTCGTCGAAGACGTGCAGATGCTGTGCCGGGAATGCGACATTGACCCGATCTCCGGCACTCAAGGCGCTGCGATCCAATGTGAATACCTTGAAAGGCAAGCCGTGCAGCGAGAGATGCAGGATGATGCCGAAGCCCGTCGGCTCGATGAGCTCGACATTGGCGGACATGTCAGCCGGGTTGGACGATAGCACCACATGCTCCGGGCGGATGCCGAGGGTCACTTTCCTTCCCGCCGCCAGCTTCAACGGCTCCAGGAGCGAAACCAGCGTGCCGTCCTTAAGCCTCACACCGCCTCCTTCATAGGTTGCATCGAGGAAATTCATGCCTGGCGACCCGATGAAGCCCGCCACGAAGAGATTGGCCGGGCGGTCGTAAAGCTCAAGCGGGCTACCGACCTGCTGCACAACGCCGCCATGCATGGCAACGATGCGGTCCGCCAGCGTCATCGCCTCGATCTGATCATGCGTCACATAGATCGAAGTCGCTTTAAGATCGCCGTGTAATTTCTTGATTTCGGCTCGCATTTGTTCACGCAGGCGAGCATCCAGATTCGAGAGTGGCTCGTCGAAAAGAAACGCTTTCGGCTGCCGCACGATGGCCCGACCCATGGCGACGCGCTGACGCTGACCGCCGGAGAGCGCTTTCGGTCGCCGCTCAAGAAGCGGATCGAGGCCGAGCTTGGCTGCAGCATTTGCGACGGCCTTCGCAATGCTGTCCTTCGCCATTTTACGCAGCCGCAGGCTGTAGCTCATATTGCCGGCCACATTCATGTGCGGATAGAGCGCGTAGGATTGGAACACCATGGCGATGTCGCGGTCCTTCGGATGCAGCTCGTTGACGCGGTTTTCGGCAATGCGGATTTCGCCACCGCTGATGTCTTCGAGGCCGGCAATCATGCGAAGCAGTGTGGACTTGCCGCATCCGGATGGGCCGACGAGGACGACAAACTCGCCGTCCTTGATCCGAAGATCGATGTCGTGCAGCACCTGCACGTGGCCATAGGCTTTCTTGACGTTCTGAATATCGATCGATGCCATTTGACTAACCCTTGACCGCGCCGGCCGTCAGGCCCTGCACAAGATAACGTTGGATGAGCAGGAAGAAGAGCGCAGCCGGAATGAGCGCCATGACGCCCGCTGCCATCATCTGCCCGAAGTCCACGGAGAATTTCGAAACGAAGGTGAGAAGCCCGACCGGGAAGGTCGCAGCCTGGTTGCCGTTGATGAGCATCAGCGCGAAGAGCAACTCGCTCCATGCCGCCGTGAAGACGAAACCGAGCGTCGCCGCGATGCCGGGCAGGGTTAGCGGCAGAATGATCTGCCGGAAGGCTGTGAACTGGGTTGCGCCGTCGATCATCGCAGCCTCCTCCAGATCCTTCGGGATGCCGTCGAAGAAGGACTGCATCAGGAAGGTGGCGAAGGGCACGTTGAAAGCCGTGTAGACGATGACGAGGCCAGTCAGGCTGTTCGTTAGGTGCAGCGGCGTCAGGATCTTGAAGATCGGGGCGACAAGCATGACGAGCGGAAACATCTGCGTCAGCAGCATCAGCGCCACGATCCAGTATTTGGCGCGGAAGGTGAAGCGCGAGAGCGCATAGCCCGACAGCGAAGCGCAGATCGTGACTGTGATCGCTGTCGAGGCGGAGACGATCAGGCTGTTCTTGAAAAAGGTCGGGAAGTCGCTGTGCTGCAACACGAAGGAATAGTGTTCCCACGTGGTGCGTGACGGCCACATGCGCACGCCTTCCGTATAGAGCAGGTCATTCGGCGTCACCGAGACCTTGAGCAGCCAGAAGAGGGGGAAGAGCGCAAAGAGGACATAGCAGAGGATTGCCAATCGATGCGCGATGGTGGGGAGGATGGATCGTCTCATGGCTCAATCCTTCAACAAGCTCTGCCGAAGCAGGATGATCAGCATGGAATAGGCAAGCAGCAGCACGAGCAGCACAAGCGCGATGGCCGAGGCATAGCCGAAATCCAGCCGTTTGAAGGCCTGCGTGAAAATATAGCTCGCGACGATCTGCGTGCGGTCCGCCGGACCGCCACCTGTCATGACGATGATGAGGTCGGCGAAATTGGAAACCCAGACGGTCCGCAGAAGCACGGTGATCGCAATCGTCGGCGCCAGGAAGGGAAGGGTGATCGAGCGGAAGCGCTCGAACCAGCCGGCGCCATCGATCGACGCGGCTTCATAGAGATCACGCGGGATCGCCTGAAGTGCTGCCAGCAGCGTGATGGCAAAGAAGGGGATGCCCCACCAGACATTGGCGATGATCGGACCCCACATTGCATATTGCGGATCGGACAGGATGTTGCTCGGCTCGCTCATCAGGCCGATGGCGTAAAGCCAATGCGGGATCGGACCGATGACCGGGTTGAACAGCCAGGACCAGTTGAGGCCGGCGAGGAACGAAGGAACGGCCCAGGGCAGAAACACCAGTGCCTGCACCAGCGAACGCCCGACGAAGGGCTTGTCCAGCAGCAGAGCAAGGATGAGTCCGAAGATGAACTGCAGCGCAACCGAGGCGCCCGTCCACCAGAGCGTGTTCTTGAGCGCCCAGTAGAAGGCCGTGTCCTTGGAAAGAGCGCGAAAATGGTCCAGCCCGATGAAGCCGCCGGAAAACGGATTGAGCAATTGGATATCGCGAAAGGCATAGGAAATGCCGATTACCAGGGGCACCAACATCACGGCGATGATGAGGATGAGCGCAGGTGCGCTGTAGAGATAGGGTTCGGAGGCGTCGGCGAGGCGCTTCAGCCACGGCCTGCGGTCTTGCCGCCCGGCGAGCGTGTCGGCGATCGAAGTCATCTGCGATAGTTCCCGTTCGCGGCGTTCGAACGCCGTCTGTTTCAAGGGCAGGAGTGGCGGCGGATTGCTCCGCCGCCGCGCATGCTCGTTATTTCTTGGCGAGGAATTTCTGCTGCGCCTTGGTCAGATAGTCTGCCCACTGGTCGGCAAGATCCTTGGCCGAGATATCGCCGAGCATCGCCTGCTGCGACGTCTTGATGGCGAGCGAATCCTTGAAGAAGGCAAACTCTTCGAGATAGGTCGGCATCACGGTCGGCACCGTGTCCTTGTCTGCCAGTTCCTGGAACCAGCCCTTGAACTGATCGCCGGCGTAGAAAGGATCCTTTTCCGCGGCCGTGTAGGCCGGCAGAGCGCCGATCTTCTTGTTCCAGGTCAGGTTGCCTTCAGGTCCCTCCAGCGTTGCGATCAGCTTCCAGGAGAGATCCTTGTTCTGGCTGCTGGAGAACATCGACCAGCCGCCATAGCCGATGGTCGGGAAGGACTTGCCATCCGGACCCTTCGGCAGCGGCGCGACGCCGAAGTCATCCTTGTTCATGCGCTCGGCAACGGCGATCAGCGCGTCGGGGTCCTGGTCGAGGAACGCACAGGTGCCGGAATAGAAGCCGGCGACGACTTCGTTGAAGCCCCAGTTGACGCTGTCCTTTGGCGCATAGCCCTTCTTGTAGAGATCGACCATCCATTCGATGCCCTTCGCCCAACCCGGGCTGTTCATCGTGGAGGTGCCGTCGTCCTTGAAGTACTTGTTGTCGCCGGCCATGGAGGCGGCAAAGATCATCCAGCCGTTGAGGCCGCCTGGTCCGCCACGCATGCAGTAACCGTACTTGCCGGGCAGCTTGGAGATCGCCTGGGATGCCTTGACGAACTCGTCCATCGTCTTCGGCGGTTCTGAAACGCCGGCGTCCTTCAGGATCTTCTTGTTGTAGAACATGGCACGCAGATAGAAGCCGTAGGGCAACATATAGGCGGTGTTCTTGACGTAGCGACCAAGTTCAAGCGCGCGCGGCGTCAGTTCCTTGGTATGCTCCCACTTGGCGAGATAAGGCTCCAAGCTTTCGAGCATGCCGTTATTGCCATAGAGCGATACCCAGGTGTCGGGCATTTCCATGACGTCGGGAATGTCGCCGGCCGAGACCATGGTCGCGAACTTCTGGAAAGCCTCATTCCAGGGCAAGGAGATGATGTCGACCTTGGTGCCGGGGTTTTCGGCTTCGAACTTCGCGACGATCGATTTGAGCGTCTCGGTGCGTTCGGGGCTCGTGATGACTTCCACGAGTTTCAAGGTCGTATCGGCGAAAGCGGTCCCGGCCATCATAGCGGTAAAGAGTGCTGCTGTTATCAGTCTTTTCATGTTGTTCCCCTTTTTAGGTTTTCCTCTCAGGTTGCTTCATTCACGAGGCGGCGGCGATTGCCTCCTCGAGTTCGGTCCACAGCGCCTCGGTGCCTTCGAGGCCGATATGGAGACGTACAGAGCGCGGATCGATGCCGAAAGTGTGCGCCGAATTCGGCTGCGCCTTCTGTTGCAGAACGACTTCTCCCGGCACGATCAGGCTTTCATGGCCGCCCCAGCTCACGCCCAGCTTGAAGAGCTTCAGGCGGTCGGCAAAGGCTCGGACATCGACACCTTCGCGGAAGATGAACGAGAACAGCCCGGACGTGCCGTTGAGGCCAGTAGGCAGGCGGTTGGCGAGGCCCGGATGGCAAACCTGCTCGACGACGTCGAGCTCCTGCAGGCGCTTGGCGATCGTCATTGCAGCCGCCTCATGCGCCTTCATGCGGATCGGCAGCGTGCGCAGGCCGCGGATCAGGAGCCATGCGTCGAAAGGCGAAAGCTTGCCGCCGAGATAGGGATAGGCCTCCGCTTTCAGGCGCGCGATCATCTCTTTCGAACCGGCAACGATGCCGGCGACCACATCACTATGTCCGCCGAGATATTTCGAGGCGGAATGGATGACGAGGTCGACGCCCAGTTTCAGCGGCTGCTGGAAATAGGGTGTAGCCCAGCTGTTGTCGATCATGGAGACGACGCCATGTTTCCTGGCGAGGGCGGCGAGGGCGCCGACGTCATGCGCTTCCATGACCCAGCTCGTCGGGCTTTCCATGTAGAAGACCTTCGCGCCCGGAAGCGCCTTTGCGACGGCTTCCTCATCGCGGCCGTCGACATAGGTCACCTCGACTTTCATCCGCTTCAAAATGGTGCCGAAAAGCCGGAAGGCATCGGGATAGACGTGCTTGACCGCGACGATGCGGTCGCCCGGCTCGACGAAGCTCAGCACGGCCGATGAAATCGCCGCCATGCCGCTGGCAAAGCCAAGTGCGTCTTCCGCACCTTCGAGCTTGGCCAGCATTTCTTCGAACAAGCGGACCGTCGGGTTCAGACCGCGCGTGTAGGTCGGCCGCACCTTTTCACCGCGATAGGAGGCGATCATCTCGTCATAGCTCGAGAAGGTGAACAGCGACGTCTGGAAGATCGGCGGCACGACGGCATCGGCAAAATTGCCGTCGTCATGGGCTGTGATGAGGGATGCAAGTTCGAACGGCTCTAGCCCGTCAGTCATTTGGACATTTCCTTGATGTCTTCCTCGACCACGTCGAGAATTTTCAGCGTTTCGGCACGCGCAGCCTCGGGATCTTGATCGACGATGGCGTTGAACAGCGTACGGTGATAGGGGAATGACCGGCGGGCAAAATCCTCGCGGTCGAAGGGATGATCCCAGAAGCGCTCGAAGGTTTCGCGCATCTGTTCGAGAAGCTGTTTGAACAGCGGATTGTGAGTGGCGTCGTAGACTGCCAGATGGAACGCCAGGTCTTCCGGCCCGGATGTGCCCTTGGCGATGTGAACGCGCTCCATCTCGTTGAGCTTTTGCTCGATGATGACGATGTCCTCGTCTGTGCGCTTTCTCGCCGCGACCATGCCGGCCTCGCATTCAATGCCGCGACGAACCTCCAGCGTTTGCAGCAATGCATCGCGCAAATGCGGCGGATCGAGCGAAAGCGGCATATGGATGGTCGCCTTCGAAACCGGCTTCAGCAGATAGGTTCCGCTGCCCTTTCGCGACTCCATGACGCCAAGCGCCTGGAAATAGGTGATGACCTCCCGGATCGTAGAGCGCCCGACGGAGAGCGCCGTCATCAGTTCACGTTCGGTCGGCAGCCGGTCGCCGGCCTGCAGCTTCGACGATTCGATGAAGCTCGACAGCGCCTCGATGACCTGCTGCGTCCGGTCGATAGAAGGAAGTGGTGTGAGCATGGCTTTTGTCATGGATCATAAATTGGTCTGACATCTGCCATCAGGTCAATCTCTTTTTTGTAAAAACTAGGATTCTTTGGGGATCGATCCCACCATGCCCGCAATCTGCGGGGTTCGAAGAAATAGAGTGAGGCCGTCCGCGGTCTTCAAGACAGGCGGCAGCGCTGATAAAAGGGCCGCAATATGAGTCCCGGATCGGAAAAGAATGGCTGCGCGAGATCGATATTCACGGAAACTGGAATGTGCAAAGTGTGGGCATGTCGGCTTTGCCGAGGTTTCGGAGACCGATAATCGCCGCGCGCCCAGTCGCGACTTCAAGATCGATGAAATGCCGACTGGCTTTTCCACCGAGCGGCCGTCGCCCGATCCGCGCAAGCACATGATGAAGTGCCGTTGCGGATCAGTGTTCCGGTTCGAGCAGGATACGGTCTATGCGCCGGGCGGCGAACCGCGCCGATAAAAACCGGCAATGCAAAAAAGAAAAAAGCCTCGCACGGGCGAGGCTAAGCTTGTGCCACTCCGGGGAAATCGGAAGCGACGCGGCGTGGTTTAGTCGCGACTTTTCGATCCGACTAGGTCAGTTTTGACGATTACGGTACGCTTCCGTAAAAAAAGCTCATCGCGCGTGGCGGCTCGTAGAGCAACGCCGACCGACAATCATCGCCTTTCGACTATCCGTGAGTGCAATGATGAGAAAAACTTCTCAAAGATGCACGATCATTGGAGCAGAAGCTATCATGGCGTGTATCTGTGTTCAGCTACCGTTCATTTAAGCGAGGGCAAAAGGCACTTACCGCAACGCCTTGCGGTCGTCGAGACTCGGCTCCCGACCGGTTTACCGGTTCGGTCGCCGGGTCTCGCAGATACTGAAAAGTTTGGATATTCGCATGCGACTGCTTCTTGCTTTCATCGACTGGATCCGTGGTCGCCGGAAACGCCGCCCTGAGAGGGACGCGCCCCAACATTCTGCCGATGATCCATGGGTCTTGCAGCAGATCGAAAAATTCGAGCGTGAGTTGAAACGATAAGGCTTGAGCGATCTGAATCGCTGACATCTTCTGTGCCCGTTACGGCCTATGTCTTACGCTGTCGCGCCTCGCGCAGATGTTTATAGACGGTCGCCCGCGAAATGCCGAGCAGACGCGCGAGATAGGGGACCAGATTGCGGATGGAAAAATAACCTTCCTGCTCCAGCCTCTCGACCAGGGCGGCATGATCTTCTTTCGCAAGCGCAGAGGCCGCAAGCCCCCGTTCGCCGAGAAAGCCTGAAATCGCGCTATTGACGGTTTCCTGCCAGTCCGCATTGAACAGAGCACTTGGTTGCGCGCCCGCGCCCTGAAAGGCCGTAAGCAGGCTCAATGCATTGCGGGCTGCCTCGATCGGCGCGATATCGAAATTGATGCACAACAAGCCGAACGTCTCGCCGTCGCTGTTTCGCAGAACGGCCGTGATCGATTTCAGCTGACGCCCATCGAAATTCGTCTTCCGATAAGGGCCGATCACATCGGTACCAAGTTCTCCGATATCCTTCAGGTCCGCGAGCGAGGAGCCGCCGACATCGCGCCGGGAGATATTGTTGGCGATATAGGCAATCGTCTGCGTTCGCAGGTCGTGGATGACGACTTCGGCATGTGGCTTAAGCAGTGTCGCGACGGCTTCGGCGACAGGAACGAATTGCAGCACGTCGCCTTGAGCGATTGTCGCACCGCTTGTCTCATCTGTCCTTCTCGGCATCGCGTCCTTCCCGTTATCAATGTTACATTCAGTCTACATTTGACATTTTGTCAACGCAACACTACGTTCTGCCAACAAACGCCAGCACGAAAGTGTATAGGCCACTGCGGAGAAATGCCCATGCCGGTCCTGCCAGATTTCAAGCTCGAAACCTATTTCTCGAAGTGGGAGTTCAGCGCGCGCTATCACATGACCGCTTCCGACGCGCAAAGCATGACGATGGCTGAATTGCTCGACATGGCGACACCAGAGCAGCGGCAAGCCCACGAAAATCTGTGGCTCGGATACACCGAGACCTTCGGCGGCCCCGAACTGCGCGATACGATCGCCGGACTATACAAGGCGATGCAGCGGGCAGACATTCTCTGCTTCGCGGGCGCCGAGGAGGGCATTTACATTGCCATGCACGCGCTTCTCGAAAAAGACGACCATGCGATCGTCGTGACGCCCAACTACCAGTCGTCCGAAACGATCCCCCTCAGCATCTGCGACGTCTCGGCCGTGGCGCTAGATCCGGAAGACGGTTGGTCGCTCGATATCGATGCCGTCGGCGCTGCGATCCGGCCGAACACCAAGCTGATCTCGATCAACTTTCCACACAACCCCACAGGCAAGGTGCTCGAGAAGGAGAGATTCGAGGCGCTGGTGGCGCTTTGCCGCCACCATGGCATCTGGCTGTTCAGCGATGAGGTCTATCGGGGGCTCGCCGCCGAAGACAGGGCCACGTTGCCGGCTGTGGCTGATATCTATGAGCGGGGTCTGTCGCTGGGGGTCATGTCGAAAGCTTACGGCCTGCCGGGTCTGCGCATTGGCTGGATCGCCTGCCGCGATCACGCAGTCCTTTCGAAAATGGAGCGGATGAAGCACTACCTCTCCATTTGCAACTCCGGCCCTAGCGAAAGTCTGGCCAGGATCGCGCTGCTCAATGCAGACCGAATCCTGGAGCGTAACAACAGCCTCATCGCCTCCAATCTGGTGAAGTTGACATCCTTTTTTGCCGAATTCGAGCATGTCTTCGATTGGTACACGCCCGATGGCGGCTGCGTCGCCTATCCACGTTACAAGGGGGCTGATGGCATCGAGAATTTCGCGCGTGAACTCGTTGAGCAGGCCGGGGTACTTCTTCTGCCGGCCAGCCTTTATCGATCCGATCTCAGCCCGACGCCAGCCGATCGCTTTCGCATAGGTTTTGGTCGCGCCAACATTGATGAGGGCATTTCGGCCATGCGTTCCTATCTCCGGCGCAATCGGTCTTGATGCCTGTCTGCTCGACGTTCGTCGCCTGCCGAAAACAAAGACAGAACGGATGGCGCAAATCAGCCACCGATACTAGAATGTCGTCACCGAAAATCGAGAGTGACGATATTGGCGCAAAGAGCCGGAAAAGCTGACCTTCCATTGCATGGTGGCCGCGTGCCGCGCTGGCTCGGCGACCGAATGACAAGATTGGGCGCCGTGATCACCGAGGCGATCGTCCAGCATTATGGGCGCGATGAAATGTTTCGCCGCCTTGCCAATCCATTCTGGTTCCAGTCCTTCGGCGCCGTGATGGGCATGGACTGGCATTCCTCCGGCATCACCACGAGCGTACTTGGCGCTTTGAAACGTGGCCTTACGCCTCTCTCCGGTGAACTCGGCATCCATGTCTGCGGCGGCCGTGGCGCGCATTCACGCAAGACCCCGGAAGAACTGCTTGATATCGGCGATCGGGTCGGCATTGACGGCTCGTCACTTGCAAAAACCAGCCGGCTCATCGCGAAAGTGGATAGCGCCGCCGTCCAGGATGGCTTCGATCTCTACCTGCACGGCTTCATCGTCGCCGATGACGGTAAATGGGTTGTGATCCAGCAGGGCATGAATGGCGATAAACGGCAGGCAAGGCGGTATCACTGGTTGTCCGAGGGATTGAGCAATTTTCTCGATTCGCCACATGCCGCAATCGAGGGACGGGATCAGGGCGAGATCATCAATCTTGCCGACCGGCGCGCCGAGCGCTCTCGCGATCATCAGCTGGATTTGCTCACCTCGCTTGGACCGGATAAAATTATGCGTGAATTCAAAATACTGGATGGAAAACCTCCAGTGAAAAGCGAACAAGAGGCACAGCCGATGCTGCCCCATCTGATCATGCCCGCACACCACGACGTGCGGGAGGAAGACGTGAACATGCGGCGCCTGCATGGAAATCTGGCCGCCGCGGCCGATCGAGGTCCTGTGGATTTCGAAGACCTACTTTTGACGCCAGGTGTCGGCGCGCGGACAGTAAAGGCGTTGGCGATGGTCGCCGAGGTCGTGCACGGCGCTCCTTGTCGCTTCTCCGACCCCGCACGCTTTTCGCTGGCCCATGGCGGGAAGGATCGCCATCCCTTTCCTGTACCATTGAAGGTCTATGATGAGACGATCAGCGTAATGAAATCCGCCGTCAGGAAGGGGCGGCTTGGCCGTGATGAGGAACTGGCGGCGCTAAAACGGCTCGACGATCAGTCGAGAGTGCTGGAACGCTACATTACAGGTCCAGACCTCAAGGAAATCGTGGCCGGCGAATTCGACAAGTCCTTCTCCTATGGCGGCCGCAGCGTTTTCGGCTGGGAGCCCGCCCCGAACTCGGAAGACGACGATCCAGCAGCAAAGCTTCACGCTTCAAAGCGCTAGCTCGTCAGCCAGGTATGTGGAGCTTTGGCAGGCGTCGCGGCGTTCTAGTTCATTAACGGACGTAGTTAATTTTTTAACAATTTCGCGGATATTGCTGGAACAGACGCTAGATTCGAGAGTTTTCGTGCCAAGGCGGAGGACCAAAGATGAATTTGAAGATCGTTACCGCGCAGTCGGAAGTCGAAACCGATGACACCGGAACCTATCCGGACGGCATGATGGAGCGCATCCTTGTCGACCTGTCTGCGGTTCATGAACAACAGCACCGCCGGTCCCACGAGCGGGATTATGGCGCGCGCAAGATGAGCAGACCCATTCCGGCGGGCTTGGTGTAGTTCCGAGCACTTCTCTTGGAAATGCCCCAAGGGGCGCTCAGATGTAGAGTGGCGCCATCCTGCGCCACGCGCCAGCTCTGTGGGCGCGACCATCCCAGACATGCAGACGATGGTTGACCCCTTTATCGGCAAGCAGGCGGCTTAAATGTCGGTTGTTGTCGATAAAGGGATCAGCGTCGCCTATCGTCAGGACGATATCGATCTGTCGAAGCCTCTCGAGCTGACATTCGCAGGCTAGTCCCGGCAGAAAATGCGTCGGCGTATGGAAATATATGTCGTTGTCATAATAGCCATCGAACAGATCCACGAAAGATTCGACCCGCATCGTCAGATCGTAGCGCCCAGAGAAGGCGACGAGCTTGCGAAAGAGGTGCGGATGACGGAACACTAGACTGGCCGCCTGGAACGCGCCAAGGCTGCAGCCGTGGACGATCGTGCACTCGTGGCCATTCTTCTCTGCCATCAGCGGCAGGACTTCATTCAGGATATATTCTTCGAAAGCCCGGTGGCGACGGATGCGCTCCGAGGGATGTCGGCCAGAACTATAAAAGGTTTCGCCGGCAAGCCCTTCGATACAGTAGAGCTGAAGGTGTCCGGCATTCAATTTTTCCGCAAGGCTGGCGACGAGGCCTATCTGCTCATACTGCCAGAACCGTCCGTCTCGCGTGGGAAACATCAATACCTTGGCGCCGGCATGACCGAACACCAGCAGCTCCATGTCTCGTTCCAGCCGTTGACTGTACCAGCGCAGATATTCGCGGTTCATGGCACCTTGAAAAATCGCCCTACCTTGTCTCGCAGAACTGCGTTCTGCTCGTTCATCGTATCGTACTCGAAATGGCCGGCATCCAGGATGAAGATTTCGTTAAACTTCTGCGTCGCATTTGCGACAGCGAACTGGCAAGGCGGCGCAACTGCCGGATCGAAAAGGGCGGGTGCAATCAGCATCGGCACCCTGATACGGCTCGCCGCAATCGCGGCGTCGAAGAAGCGAAGCGTTTCAAGCACGCTTCCGTGCTCTTCCTGATAAGCTTGCACCGACTGCGCGCTGCCGACGGTCGGCAAGGTTAGCCAAAGCTGCCGATGTCCAAATGTCGGAACCACGAGATGGCCACGGTCGATGCGGGTATCAAAGGGAATTGCGAGCGCGCCGATGCCCCCGCCGAAGCTGATGCCGCTATAGCCGATGCGGCCCGCGATCCACGGGTAGAGCATCTCCAGTGTTGAAACAGCAAGCCAGAGATCATCGACGCAGCCGCCAACGACATAGGTGTCGCGGCTCTCGATGCCGCAAATTACATGGCCTGACGCATCCGCTGGAATTTGCGGACAAGCGCTGAGAGACAGGCCGCGGGAGCAGGGAAACAATATTGCCGTCTCTTCGAGCGGCAGGTCGAAATCCGGTTGCTCTCTCCCACCGTAACCGTGTCCTACGACCAATCCTCGCCGTACCTGCCCGCGGCGCGGAAGGAGAAGCCAGCCCTTGATCTCTAGCGAATCGGTTGAGGTGTAGCTGATGTCGAAAACGTGCCAGCGATCGTCGCGCAGCTTGCTATGGCGAAGTCTCGGTTGCGGGTCGACGGCAATCGCAAGCTTGTATCGTTTGCGCCAGAAATCGTCGAAGCCTTTGGGCGCGTCCGGCAGCTCGATGGACTGGAGTTGCTCCAGCTGCATGCCGTAGGTCGGATCGAAAGCGAAGGGATGGATTGTTGGTATGCTCATAACAAGGTTTTCGCGCGAAAGCGCCGACGGCGCAAGGCTACAGCAGCGGCCCGAAAATCTGACACGATTTTCGGAAAGCCTGATGCGTAGAGTAAAACAGACGGAGCGACCTTTGTGCTTCCGAAAGGAAGCACGGGGTTTTAGCGCGCGGGCCTATCGATGCGATAGAGCACATGCGGTCGCAGGATGTTTCCGGGCGGCACAGTGATGTCATCAAAGTCAGCGCCTTCGACGCGAGACATTCCGATCTTTTCCATCGCTTGCCGAGAGGGAAGGTTGATTTCCGAAGTGTAGCCGATCACGCATTCGGCTCCCAAGTGTCGCCAGGCAAAGTCAAGGCAGCATTGGCTGATTTCCGCGGCGTAGCCCTGTCGCCAGTAGGCTCGTCCCAGAATCCAGCCGATTTCCAGCGAAAAATTGCCCGGGACTTCCTCCCCCGGACGCGACAGGCCGGCACCACCGATCAAAGCGCCGTCGGCCTTGCGCTCAACGGCGAGAAAACCGAATCCGTCTCGGGACAACCCTTCATTGGCTTCATCGATCAGCTCATCCGTTTCCGCCGCCGTGAGCAAGCTCGGATAGTAGTAGCGCCGGACCTCGTCATCCGCATTGATGGCGGCAAACGGCGCACGATCCCGATCTTGCCAGGGCCTGAGAATGAGTCGGGAGGTTTCCAGATTGAGCATGATGCTTCCTGCTGCAGAACGGTCGACGCAAGTCTCGTTGACCTCGCGCCGAGGAATTTCGTGGTGTCTCCATCCATGAAACTGCGGAAAAAGTCCACTACGGCGTGCAGTCGGCGCCTTGCTGCAACATCTCGGAACTCACCGTTCCGGATCCGCCGGCCTGCAACGAAAAGATGAAGGGGATAGGCCGGCTTTCTTGCGCTCCGAAGTCGCTTCCATGCCCATTTTGGAGTATACTGCACAAATGATCAGGATCTCGGTATTAATCCTCGGACTGTCGATTTCCGGCTTGGCACTGGCCGAGCAGGGAAAAGCGGTTCGGGCCGGCGACAAGATACGGGATTGCGCGAATGCTGCCGATGAGGTTCTTTCGAAGACCAAGGGGCGCCTGCTATCGGTCAGGCCTGGCGAGAACAGCTGCATCGTCACCGTAATCGTGCCGCATGGCGAACAGCGACCAGAGAAGGTCGTTGTCCCTGTTGACTACATCGATAATGATAGCAGCATAGAGAATGGCCAGTAGCTGCGCGTCACAAAAGGGACCGTATGAAAATGGGCGATATTATCCAGTTCAGGCCCATAGGGAGATTCAGCAAGCCGCTTGAGCGGCAAGCGCGCGTGGAAAGGGAGTTGCTACTTCCCTTCTCGAAAGCGGAAGCGTCAGTGGTAAGCCCCCCTCGGATTGATCCAGGCAGGCAGGCATCGGCGGACCCGCCCTCGAAGACAAACCTTCCGTTCCATGGCATCGCCATCGTGCTGGGTGCGATCCTCGTCTACGCACTGATGATTTCGCATGTCGTCGGTCAGCCGCATTACTCAGCCCGGGCTAACCTCATGCCCGCGGTCTTTGTCGAGAATTAACCTCCCGGAATACCGTCCGCCATTCGGTGGACGCGCCTGTGTGTCATCGCGATCCAGGCTGCCTTGGTGACGCAATTCCGGCGCTTTTGTCGCCTATCGCGCCTTGCCTTGCGGTACCGGCTATCCCGGCAACCTGGTCGCCAGCGTGAGAAATATTTAAGCCTGTTCGTTAAGTGAAGATTCCACTGAATCTGGTGTAATCTCCCCCAGGTGATTGTTTATGGAGAACATTCCTTGTCGCGGCTTAGAGTCCAACAGCTGCAATGGATCGGAGCCATAGCTGTTATCATGGTTTGCTTGATGATGGCCGGCTCAACAATTGCCTTCAGCCTGTCAGACTACATCAACTACAAGCGCGGCGTTGCTGAATTCAATCGCTTCCACGTCGCGTTACATGCCGCTGCCGCGATTTCCAGGGAGCGAGGCCCTGCGAACAGTCTCATGGGCGCCCCCGAAGAGCAGCAGCCTCAGTTCATCGCTGCCTTGACGAACAGCAGGCAGGAAACGGATCGCGACCTTGCGAGCATCGAGACGCATTTTCGAACGGAGATCGACGGATCCGCGGAGATGCGCACTGCTTTCATTGCCCTCAAATCGCAACTGCAGACTGGCAGAAGCGCCGTCGATGCCGTCGCAGCTATCCCGTATGATCAGCGCAGTGGCGCAAGAATAGCCGAGGCAATCCGAGCGATGTTCCGCGCGGCTGATCGTGCCCAGGATTACCGCGATATCGCCGGTCGATCGATCATTGCTCTGGCACCGGAGACCAGCGCCGAGGTGATACTGACCTCTTTGGCTGGAACACTACGAGAGCGAGCCGGCAGAGTTGGGTCCTATGTCGTGATGATGGCAACTTCGCAGGGAGACGCGCGTCAGCGCTATCGCGAGGCATTCGACGCGGAGTTAAGCCGGCTTCGGGAGGTCAATACGATTCTGAAGACCTATACTCCGGTTGCGCTGCAGTCTCCTGGCATTGCGCAATTGCTGGATCAGGTGATGGTAAACTACTTCTCCGGATCCTTGCTTTATGCGCAACGGGTTGCGTTCGAAATGAATAGCGGCAATCCGCCGACACCGGCCGAATTCAGTCAGAAATACGTTCCCGGGCTGACTTCGACCGAGAAGTTACGAGAGGAAATCGAGAACAGCGCGCTGAACTCTCTGGAAGCTATGCGGCAGAAGGCTTTCAACACGATGCTGGTCGCGATTGTGCTGGCCGGTACGGCAATATCGGTCATGCTCGGTCTGGTCTACGTGCTCGGACGGTCCATTTTCCGCCCTATGCTTGCGGCCATCCGGCAGATTGACGATATCGCCGCCGGCAATCTTCTCCAGCCGCCGCCAATGCGACACGCAGGAAGCGAAGCGCGCGAGATGTTCCAGCGGCTCGATCTGCTGCGCGAGCAACAGCGCTTCAAGCGGCATCTGGAGATGGAGCGCAAATCGATGACGGAGGAGCTGCGTCGACTGTCGCAGACGGACGCGCTCACCGGCCTTCTCAATCGCCGCGCATTGGGGGAGGCTATGGGAGAGCTGCTTACGGTTCCCGGAGCTGACTTCGATGGAATTGCCATCATCATGTTCGACATCGACCACTTCAAGCAGATCAATGATCGCCATGGCCATGCCGTCGGAGATTTGGTCCTGCAGAGAACCGCACAGATTCTAAGCCCTTATCTGCGCGCGCAGGACCTGTTTGCGCGCTACGGCGGCGAAGAGTTCCTGATCGTGCTGGTCGACGTGACGGAAACCTTTGCGCATGCGACGGCCCAGCGGCTATGCGACACCCTTTCGCAAGCTGTCATCAGCGAAGAATATAAGCTGAACGTTACTGCTAGCTTCGGCGTCGACTGGCGATCGCAGGGTGCGTTCGAGCACTGGGAGGAGCTGACGGTGGTGGCTGACCGCCGCCTCTATCAGGCCAAGCGCAACGGCCGCAACATGGTTTGCTTCTCCGACATGCCGGAGGAGAAGGCCGTCGTATCGGCTGCAAAGACCAAGCCGGGCGGCGCAAGCGCTTGAGGGAGCTTCGTTTCGACCAGGAAATGCCGCATGAGATCGACCATCCGGAGTGCAAAGAGCCAAACTGGAAGATCGCGACGTGCTTTAGTAGGTCAGCGTGACGACGACCGTGTCGATATAGGCACCGGGAGAAGGTGTCGTCTGTGGCGGCACACGACCATAGACTGTCAAAAGCTGTGCCGTGCCAGTCCCCGTTCCGGCCACTGTGCTACCGGGTGTATTGACATCGCCCCATGGCTGCGAGCGGTTTGAATCCTTGTATAGGCCATAAGTCACCGTCTGGGTTCCCTGAGACATTTTTCGCGCTGTCGGTGCGGCATTCGCCGTCCCGCCGTTCAGCGAGATCGTATAGGGCGTGCCAGGCGTACAGGTCGCGGTCACCGAACCCGTGGCATCGACATTGGCGCTTAACACGCCTTGTGTGCCGAAGTTGATGTTCTGGACGTTGATCAGGCAATTCGCGGCGACACTTGCGCTGACGGTGAACGTGGCCGATCCCAAGGTTCCTGAGGGAGCCGCGCAGGTGGTGGCACTGCTGTAGCTATAAATGAATGGAGTGTCGCCAGCCGCGAAGCTCGATGTAAAAGCTCCCGTCGCTGCCGTGGCTTGACTGCCCAGAGCCGAGGCATACACCGTCAAGCTACCTGAAGCACCGATCAGTGAACCTCCACTAAGCAAAGCCATGGTCAAGGCATAAGGGGGTGCCCGCGATGGATAGGACCAGCTGCTCGATCCCCAGGTTACGCTGTAGCCGGTATCGGAATAAAGCTGATAATTCAATGAATTGGTTCCATTCGACATTTGCCGCGCGGCTGCCGAGGATGCGCCACCGCTGCCTGCGCCGATATTCGGGCAGATCAGGAGGCGCTTGCCGATATCCAGCAAGCCGCCGGTGCAGCTGACGTTTAGCGTCGACGTGGTGTTGACTGGATTGCCCGACAGCGTATCGACGGGACCAAAATTTACGTTGGCGACGCTGAAAGCGCAGCTTTGCGCAAGGACCAGCGAGGGCAACAGCAGGACGAACAGAAAGGCAATCGAACGAAACACTTTTCCTGCTCCTCTTAAAAGCACCTGACACCATCGATAACGACCTGCTGCCCGCGCTGTGGCTTATAGGCAAACTGGGCATGGCACTTCGTCCCGTCGCCCAGGGAGACTTCGATTGTGTTTTGCCCATGCAGGCCGCGGATATAGGCCTGGCCGTCATAGCCGATGACGAATTCCTCATCCGCGCCCTGCAATTTGCCGCTAAGCCCGGCGGAGAGGAACGCGCCGTTCTTGTCTTCGATCGTCACGAGGGCGGCCTGCGGCGCCTCCGACACGCCGAACTTGACGACAACACCGCTGCGATCCGCCGGAACGACGATCTCCTTCGTCGCAGGTACATCGGCATCGACGGGAAGGTTCTTGGGGTCGATGGACACGGTGTTCGGCTCATAGGAATTCAGATTCGGCACCAAAATTCGGCCGCTCTGACCCGTTTTGCCGACAGGCCTATTTTGCTGCTGAACCTCGACGTCGGGGGCACCGACATCGACGACGGCGAAGGCATCATCGATACGATTGGTTGCAAAGACGCTGCCCCCCGCGACAGCGATGGCGCCATCCATCCGCGCCGTGGCACGAGCGTCCTTATTCTGCTGCTGCACACCGGCCTCGAATTGCGCGAAAGGTGCCCGGTAGCTGACTGCCGCCTCCCGGTTGGTGTCTTGCCCCTCCGATGTACGCAGCCGCCAGCCGATACTGCCGTCCTCCTGCTGTAGCGATTTGGAGACATCGGCAACGACATCGAGACCGTTCGGGCCGCTTTGAACGCCTGTGTTTGCGTTGATGTTGCCGCCGAAGGGGATCGAAAGACCGGCAAAGACGCCGAAGTTGCTCTGATTGTCGAGGTCGGTGAAGGCGGTGGCATAGAGTGTCATGTGCTTGAAGGTCTGGCTATAGGAAAGGCTGGCGATCTTATTCTTCGTGCCGTCGGCGCTTTCAAGCCGTGTGTAGGAAAGGTTGAGGCTGGAAAGATCCAATGGCGTCGGCACGCTGAGAGTCACCTGATCGATAGCGCGGGGCACGCCGGCGCTGAATATCGTGAACTCCCCCGCCGTGCTGTTTGTCGGCTTGGCGGAAACGGATGCGATGTCATCGTAATTGTCGAAGGCGCGCTGTATGCGGGCATAGAGAGCCCATTTGTCGTAGTTCAATTCAAGTGAGGCATTGACAAGCGCGCCGGAACGATCGCCGCTTTTGCTTCCCGCGCCGGCAACCGACGCCACGCCCCACGCACCCAGCGGAAAGGCGACACCCGCGCCGCCATTCAGGAGGTCCGAGCCACCCTCGAAATGCCCCTCAAGTGTCAGCCAGTCGGTCAACCCGTAGCGAGCGGTGGCGACGCCCATGATGCGGCCGTCATAGTCGTCTGATTCCGTACCGAAATCCCGCCGGGGGGTACCGAGCTCCGCGGAGAAATCTAGGAGGCCGCGTCGCAAAAGCAGATTGGAGGAATAGAACGGTAATGTCTGGGTCGTTTCCCGCCCAAGGCTATCGCGAAGGACGACGGTCGCTTGTCCACCACCCGAAAAGGCTGGCAGGTTCGTCACCTCGAACGGCCCAGCAGGAACATCGCCAGAATAAGTTCGGACATTCTGCGTATAGATCTCAAGCGTCGAAGGGACTGCAGCAGTGCCAGCGAATGCCGGAAGGGGCTCGGTCACCAGATCGGAGCGCAGCGAGAAATTGCGTTGGAATTGGATTCCTCCGAAATAAACCGGCCGCGTCCATGACAAACCTCCGGTCGTCAGGTCGCCGGCGCGATAGGTGACGAGGTTTTTCGGATCCGAGTAGCTCCAAGTGGTGTTGAGGCGCGTCACGCCGTCGAGGCTGCCGTTGGAATAGCCAGCTATGAAGGACTGGCTGAGCGTACCGTATGGACTGAATATCCGGGCGTCGAATGATCCCGATATTCCCTGGAATATGCTGGAGTCGCTCTGCAGAAGGCTATTTGAGCTTGCGTAGAGGGAATAGTTGAGCACGGCGCCGTAGCCGGACTGGGGCGCAGGGATCTTGCTCTCCTCTTGTTGCCTGACGTTGATAACGTGAGGCATACGGCCTTTGTCGGTTGTCTGAACGTAAAGACGCTGGGTCTCCTCGTCGACTTGGTATGACAGGCCGGGCAGCGTACTGAGTTCAATCAGCTTACTGTCATCGGCGCCTGCCGGTGGCCTTATGCCGACCTCGCGCAGTTCCCCGGCTGTTGCAGCGAGCGAACCATTTGGGCGCTGTTTGAAATTGCCGATCATCTTCACCGAGACGTTGCTGATGAATACTTCAAGATAGACGTCACGCGTGCCAGCAGATTGGTCAGCGGTCACAACTGCTGCCGGCGGATTGGGAACTTCCTGGGCACGCAGCACCGAAACCGAAAGATAGATGCTTACAAGAACGGTGCCGACCCTAACGCTTGATAACAGCGATGTTGGCATTGAATGGCCCAAGATCGCTTTGGCCTTGCAAAGTTAGAGTACCGCCGGAAAGGGATTTCGCGCTCCCGATCGGCCATTGCATTGTGGCCCCCCCAAGAACGTACCCGACCAGACCGTCCCGGCTGCCGATTTTAGCGGCTCCTTGCTTGAGGGTGATGTT
The DNA here is from genome assembly GCF_016429255.1 of Rhizobium sp. ASV8. Classification (GTDB taxonomy): domain Bacteria; phylum Pseudomonadota; class Alphaproteobacteria; order Rhizobiales; family Rhizobiaceae; genus Rhizobium. The sequence goes on along the minus strand of NZ_JAELUG010000025.1, from coordinate 39,014 downwards.
CGACAGACGAAAACGACTGTTGCCGTTGTTCTTGCCGGTTAGAAAAAGACTGTTGCCCTGACGACTTAAGGCCCAGGAAACATCAGCGGCCTTGGCATCCACATTCCTGAAAAAGACAGGGATTGAGTGGCGTACAATCAAAGTTATTGTACCGGCGCGCGCGCGGCCCGGGTCCGGCAATTCATCAACTATGACGCGATATGTTTCCTCGGCCCGCACCGGTGCCTTGCTCGTTCGCACCACCCTAACCACATATTGGGCGTTCGGCGCCATCTTGGTCGCCGGTGGGCTGGCTACGACGTCCGTCGTCGGTTGGAGCTGCTCGACACCGCCTATTTGGCTCCATTTGAAAACGCGCACCTGCACATTTATGGGATGATCGCCGTCATTGGTCAGGTTGAGCACGCCTGTACTTGTAGGCGCGACAAGGTCGAGATTGGTGGGCGCTGCTCGCAATGAGACGGCGCTGGCGAAATCTGCACTCAGGACAAAGAGCGTCGTCGCGGCAATGCATGACAGCATGCGTCGCATGATAGCCTCCTCAGTCTAGTGGATTCAGTAGGTAACGGTAATTGCCACCGTATCTGTATAGACGCCGGCAGCGGGCGTGGATTGTGGTGGAACCAGACCATATACGGTAAGGTTCTGTACGCTGCCATTGCCGGTACCCGCTACGGTATCGGTGCCTATCGTAACACCCCAGTTCTGGGTGTGTCCGCTATCTCTGTATAGGCCGTAGTTAATCGTCGCTGCCCCTGTCCCTACCATCTGGCGAGTAGTCACTGTTGCGCTGGGCGCTGCGCCGGCACTTAGGCCGACGTTATAGGTCGATCCGGATGTGCATTGGACACCGATGGTCGCGGTCTGGGCAATATCGGCCGTGATGACGCCACTGTTGCCAAAATTGAGATTGCCTACGGTCTGTATCGTGCATTGAGACTGAATGGTGATGGTAACGGTCATATTGCCAGTTGCTGTGGCGGCCATGACGGACGGCGCTGCTATGATCGTTGCAACACCGACGAGTATGGCACGGCGTAGCATCTTCTGCATTCGCAATCTCCCTAATCATGCTCTCCAATACGTCAGAATATAAGAAACTAATCATATGTTATTGATTCTGGCAATGAGCTAGAAACCGAGTGCATGAGCCGGGAAAGTATCAAAAGTGTTGTTGGTGAGTATAAGTTGCGATTTCTTAGCATGTATTTGTATACAAACGTCATTTTTGAAAAACATGGTTAACGCCAAGTTGAGCCAGCCATCATGATTTACACAAATACAGTAGGAATACATGTTTCACTCCTTCCGACTCATGCGGCTGTCGCCGTGACAGCATCCAGTCCGTAAGTCGACCAAGTCAGGAGGGCGAGGCACATACAAATAGTGTGCGCCTGTATCGGTTGATAAGACGCCAATACCCGCTTTGCGAGCAAGTACGCGCAAAGATTTCACATGACGGCGAATATGGTCAATCAGTCGCTGGCAGGCCCCATAGCCACGACACTCGATCTTTCGCCGTTACTTTCGGCCATATTGAATACGGCATGGCTCACGGCGTCGATGATCGCATACTTCTCGGCTTGATAGTTCCAATACTCGGATACGAAGGTGTGGGACAGCCAGAAGCTGCTCTTTCCCGGTGCTCCAGCCCAACCCACACTGCCGAATTCTGCGGCTCGCTTGAATAGACGCTTCAAATGCGTCTTGGAGATCATGACCTGGTTCTGCATGGCCTTCATGGAGAGCGGACCGATCAGCACTTTGTCGGCGGCAAAATCGATCGAGCTGATGCGCGAGATGAGATAGTCCATGACCACGCTACCGGAAGTCGCCCAGTTGAACAGGTTGAATGTCGCTCCGGGATTGCGCAAGACATCACTATCTATGATGCGCTTGGCGAGGATGGGGTGCATGCGCCATGTCGCCTCCGGATCCGAGGCAATCGTCGCCATGCGGTTTCCGCCATCGAGCGTATCGAGCACGATGAGATGGGTATGGATCCATCGCATCATGTACTCGCATGTAAATGGGGTGGGCTCCAGCAGGGTGATGCGTCGATCCGAACCGCGCTGCACTGGCTGAACGAACTTATAGGCCAGCATTTCCTTCAGGAAGGCGGCCGCCGTATTGCGGCTCGCAATGCCGTGCGTCACTGCAAAATCGATGAAGCGACTGGCATAGAGCCCCGGGATCGGCTCATCAGGGTAGCCGAGGTGCAGCGAAAAGCCGGCATGCGCCATCAACCACCGCTGCTGTGCCGCCATAATCGAGGCTATGCGGGGATTCTCGCTGTAGATGGCCATGAGTTCATGGGCATTCTGCAGCATCGCAGATAGAAAATGCTGGTTGTGAACAAGTTCAGTTGCCGTGAATGCCATGGGCGGAAATTCATCATCTTAAGTTTCACAAGGGTATTGTGGCTCGGCTCCACCCGGGCCACGGCACAGTAAAATCACAAGAACACCGTTTTGTCTTGTGGTACACGCCATTAACTCCGAGGATTTTAAGGATAAACCTTAACAGCGAAATATATCCCTACAACGTGAAGTCGATTCGACCACACATTTCCATCAATATTTCTTTGCACAAGGCCTGCAATTGGCCATCTTTCGGTAAAACCTGCGCCATAGTTCTCAAGAGAATGCATATCCGAGAGATTGTCGAAAGGAGCGACCTATGGATACGCAGCCTGTTAGATGGTGGAACGGTCAAAGCGAGGTGACCCGGCGGCTAGGTGCCGGTCTTGCCGTTTGCGGCACAGTGGTCGGCGCGCTCTATCTGATTGCCGAAACAGCACCCAGCGAACGCGCAATGCGGTTCTTCGACGACAGCGGCCGTATCACGGTCAACACCGCCAGGTCATTGGAGCACGAAGCAACAAATGGGCCGCAACTCGCTGTCGATGCCAGCCCCGTCAGGCAAATGATGGCGACGGCCGTGCCGATCCCGACACCATCTCCTTTTGCCACCGCCAAGGCTGTCGCTCCGGTCAGGCACGTTGCTTTGCGCCCCGACACGACAAGGACCAAGGTCGCGGCTGCCGACGGAGCGGAACGCTTCGATCGCTGCCTGCCGCAATGCGAAACGCGCGACCCTTTGATTGCGGGATATCCGGAATATGCACAGGCCGAGACACCGTCAGTGAACCAGGAACCACCGCCCGTCGTCGAGGAAAGGGTAGGGTTTCGCCCGTTGGCCGGTGCGCGCCATCTGTTGAACCAGGCGGCCGATGCCCCGGGTAAGATGCTGCGTCGCAGTCGGGAGGTAATCGACAACGTCGCTCATGTAGACTGGTGACATTTACTGTCCGGCAGACAAGTGGGTGCCCATCACCGGTTCGCACGGCAATGGGCACCGATATTCTGCTCCAGGCAATGCTCGCTGGAAAACGGCCTTATAGCGGGGCCGCTAGAATCGCCCGGCGAGGGTTGTGTTGTGTAACAGCTTGCAAAGATTGACGAGGCCCGAGTCGAAATTGCCCGAGGCCGCTACCTGACGACAGGCAATGAGCATGCGCTTCTGCTCTGCGCTCGACATGCTGCGGAAAGCGGCAAGCGTGCGAGTGCTTGCGCCTGTACTGAAGCCGGAACTTCCGGAACCAGTTCCAAGGCCGCCGCTTGCCGTGCCTATTCCACCGCTGCCGCTCGTGCCGGTTCCCGTACCTGTGCCACCGCCGGTGCCGGTACCGCTGCCACCACCGGACCCGTTGCCGACCCCGACGCCCACGCCGACGCCAACACCCGATCCGCCGACGGATGCACCCACACCGGCATTGATGCCGCCCGATCCACCAACCGAGGCTCCGAGGCCCGCATTGACGCCGCTGGAGCCGACAGAAGCTCCAACGCCGGCGTTAACGCCGCTGGAACCGCCCACCGACGCACCGACACCAGCATTGACACCGCTCGTTCCGGATACGGAAGCACCCAATCCTGCGTTGACGCCGTTCGTCCCGCCGACTGAAGCTCCGACGCCGGCATTCAATCCGTTGGAGCCGAGACCAGCGCCGACACCGGCATTGATGCCGCCGATGGAAACACCCACACCTGCGCCCAGCCCGCCACTGCCAGACCGGCTACCGCCGTGATCCGTTCCACCGCCAGGTTCTGCGTAAGCTGTCGAAGCCAACAAAAGAATTGCGGATGCGGCAACCGCCATCCGTGAAGATCGTACTCTCATGACTAAACTCCGTTTCAGTTTTGACCGGTTAAGCAGCCAGTTTCTGATTGTCGGAGCGCGCGCACCGTAGGGTTGGAATGAATGGGCGACGACTGTTGTCCTTTCCTCCCAAGACAATATTGCAGGATAGTCTAATTTAGTAATATCGCAATAATAAATTTCGCGGATGCCTTGCAGAATGATAACGTTGCCAACGACACGCAGATAGAGCTGCCCTATTTCGCAACAGGGCTGTTCTTACTTCATATTTTGGACAAGGCTATTCTGCGGAGGCGAATGGTTAGGCGCGCTCAGCCCAGATCTTTGCCAGTTCAACGAGCGTTTTAACGGCCTTCTCCATATCCTGGCGACTGACCCATTCCACCGGTGAATGAAATGCGTGGCCACCGGCAAAGATATTGGCGCATGGCAGCCCCATGAACGAGAGCCGCGAGCCGTCGGTGCCGCCGCGGATGCTGCCACGCACGGGCGTCATGCCCGCGCGACGGATCGCCTCGACGGCATAATCGACGATCTGCGGATGATCATCGAGGATTGTCTTCATGTTTCGATATTGATGCTTCACTGTGAATGTGTGGGACGACCCCGGATAGCTCGTCATGACGTCCTTGACGATCCCCTCAAGTATTGTTTCCTTGACTGCGAGACCGGCCTCTTCGAAATCGCGGATGATGAAACCGAGAGAGGCCTTCTCCATCGAACCGCTGACACCGGTCGGATGGATGAAGCCGACACGGCCGCTTGTCGTTTCAGGTGTGATGTCCTTGGGCAATCTGTCGATGATAGCACCGGCAATCTTGATGGCGTTTTCCATTCTCCCAAGTGCGAAACCGGGATGAATGGCAACACCTTGAATAAGGACTTCGACGCCATCGGCCGAAAACGTCTCGTCTTCTATGTGACCTGCGGTTTCACCGTCGACCGTATAGGCAAACTGCGCTCCCAGCTTTTGAAGGTCCACCTTGTCGACGCCACGACCGATTTCCTCGTCGGGCGTGAACAGCAGCTTGATGGTGCCGTGGCGGATATCAGGGTTGTCGACGAGATATTGCGCAGCGGCCACGATCTCGGCAAGGCCAGCCTTGTCGTCGGCTCCGAGGAGAGTGGTGCCGTCGGAGGTGATGATATCGTTGCCGATCTGATCGCGCAGAGCAGGATGTTCATCGAACCGAATGACCCGCTGCGGATCGCCTATCAGCCTGATGTCTCCCCCATTGTAGTTTCGCACGATCTGCGGTTTGACATTCGTGCCCGTGAAATCTGTCGCGGTATCCATATGGGAGCAGAAGCAGATGACCGGAACCGGCTTGTCGACATTCGACGGGATCGTCGCGTAGACATAGCCGTATTCATCCAGATGCGCATCGGCGAGACCGATCGCCAGCAACTCCTCAACGAGGATGCGGCCCAAATTCTTCTGCTTCGCTGTAGAAGGGTGCGTGTTCGACGTCGAATCCGACTGTGTGTCGACGACAACATAGCGAAGGAAGCGATCGGTGACGGTATCGGTCATGAGCCTGGTTCCAATTGGTCTTCTGGGTTGCATAGCTATAGCGACATGCCGCCTCGTCGCGAAACGATTTTCATTCGAAAGGGCAGCCACGGAGGAGATTTAAAATCGCTGAAAAAGGATGGAGTTTTTCGATCGAGCGCGGCCACCGGCCGGGCGATAGTTGTCGACGCAGAAAGTATCGACCAAGGGCAGGCCGCCCCACTTAATCGCAGGGCGACCATCTAGTTCAAGCCGCTTCGCAGCGGCAAAACCTTAGTTCGTCGCGGTCAGCGTAACGGACGTACCGGTCGCGGCAAGATTGAGGCCAAGCTGACCCGTGACGCTAACCGTCTGAAGCTGGATGGAGCCGGCAGTGCCGCCGACGAGAATGTTCGTGCCGACGCCGGCACCCACGGTCGCTTCAACGGTGGCACCCTGATAGAGACCGCTCAGAGAACCACGATGGTAGCCGGCTGTCGGCGCAAACACGAGCCAGACGAGCCGGCTGCGGGTCGTAAAGCCGAGATCGACACCCATCTTCCGGATCGCACCGGTATAGTGATCGACGCGCGCCTTTCCGACTGTCGAATGGAAAGTGCACTCCACTTCCTTCGCCGAGCCGAGGACATAGCCGACACCGCCGCCGATTTCGCAATCGAGGTAGCCGATCTTGACGCCATTACGCTGGTCGGTGTCCTCATCGCTATAGGTCGTCAGATCCGCAGCGCGCACAGACGCAGTGCCGGCGACGATCAGCGATGCGGCAGAAAGTGCCAGTGTCAGGATTTTTCTCATCTGTTCTCTCCTTGTCAGAGTATTATGGGTGTATTCACCCTTTAGCCAAGCCGACGGAATCAGCTCTCAACTAACGTCTGTAACTCCAGAACGATCCCCAAAATAAGGCGGCTATCGTCATGATCCACTTTGCAATATAGGGAGCAGGATCGATCGGGGCAGCCCCTCGTGCCTTCACGTTTTGCAACCGACTGAATCGTGCCGCGTCAAATCGGCCGCGCAACAGTACAAAACAAGGCTGTCAGTCGATCACGCATTCTCAGGCAGCTTTTCCTTTGCGGTAAATGCGAAGACATCGACAGGTTCGCCAAGACCCTTCAGTGGAAAGGAGCCAAGGCTTTCCATATCGCGCTGGCAGCCGGCCATCTCCACGAATGCCTTGGACAGCAGTACCGGCCTTTTCACCTGCTTTGTCAGCGATTCCAGCCGGGAAGCAATGTTGACGGCAGGGCCGATGACCGTGAAGTCGAGCCGTGTGCGCGAGCCGATATTGCCGTACATCACATCGCCGACATGCACGCCCACGCCGTAGCGAAGCACCTCTCGGCCAACCTTGCGATTTTCCTCGTTGAGCGCCGCAACGGCAGCCTGCGCCTCGCTAATGGAGACGAGTAGGTTGTGGCAGGCATCGGGATTGCTGAGCGGGAAGATTGCCAGTAGGCCGTCCCCCATGAACTTCAGGATTTCGCCGCCATGCTTCTCGATCGGCTCGACCATGGCATCGAAATAGCCGTTGAGCAGCTCGATCACATCGTCCCTCGGCCACATATCGGAGATCGTGGTGAAATCGCGAAGGTCGCATATCAGGATTGCAGCGCCGACAGTGGCGCCGCTGCCGCGCGTCGTCGCCCCCGCAAGGATCTGCTCGCTGGCATGCGGCCCGACATAGGTGCGCAAGAGGGTTCGCGCCATGATGTTCTTGAGCCTGATCTCGGTCACCATCGTCAGCGCCGGCAGGAGGTCCCTCAGGAAGGTGATATCCCGTTCCGTGAAACCACCTGGCGCATCGGATGCGAAGGTGACGATGTGGCGCTTGCCGAGCGTATGATAGATCGGCCAGGCGATATAGTCCGTCAGCCCTTCCGCATGCATTTCCTTGTATAAAGGATAGGACAGCTGGTTTTTGTCCGAGACCTCCAGATTTTGACGGACTTCGATGGCGCCATTGAAAATTTCGTTGATGGGGCTCGCCAAAAACTGCGGCGTCTTCTCCACGCCATAGCTGAAGGTGGCGATGTCGCCTTCCTTCATGCCGGTGCGCCAAAGGATCCGCGCGCCGAGCCATTGCGGATGCAGCGTTCTGAAATGCATGGTCGACCGTGCGACCGATATACCGACTGCCCGCATCCTCTCGCACAGTTCAACGAGAATGTTATCGATGAAGCGCTGCTCGCGTACATCATGCATCAGCCAGTCAAGGATCTTGCTTTGCTTCGTCGGCCAATTGCCGCGGTCGTCCATGTCCGCGGCCGCCGTTGCTTCAATAGAGGATTCCATTTCCTACCCCACAAATTCTTCTGTCTGCCGCCGGCAGTCGCTGCATGTGCCGAGGCGAATATATCGCCCACGTCATTTCTCGGGAACAAGGCCCCGTCTCAAATTCGCGGATTTGCAAGCCAACTCTTCCGCTATGGCGCGACAACGCTGAATCGGTCATATCCTTCATATGGTTCGGCGGCTGCCGGGCTGCAACAAATTGTTTAGGGGTAGCGAATTGAGAGCTTATTTGGCAGGTCCCGAGGTGTTTCTTCCCAATGCGCGGGAAGTGCTGGACCGCAAGATTGCCTTGGCGCGCAGCTATGGCTTTACGCCGGTATCGCCCGGCGATCTGACTGTTCCGGAAACGGAAACCAAATATCAGCGCGGACTGGCGATCAGCGCCATCAACGAGAGCCTGATGACCAGCGCTGATCTCATCATCGCCAATCTTACGCCATTTCGCGGCGTTTCGGCGGATGTCGGCACGGTCTTTGAGCTGGGCTTCATGTGCGCACGCGGCTGCCCCGCCTTTGCCTTTTCCAATGCCACCGAAAATCATTTCGAGCGCGTGAGCACCTTCTATCGATCGGACGTGCATCTCGGCGCCGACGGACGCCATCGCGGGCCGGATGGCATGGCACTCGAAAACTTCGATATGGCCGAGAATCTGATGCTGGATGGCGGGATTGCGACGCGTAACGGTGCGATCGTCACGCGCAAGGTGGCGTCCGATCAGATGTTCCTTGACCTGACCGCCTTCGAAGAATGCTTGAAGCTGGCGGCCGAAAGATTGCTGAAACCTGCAATCGGCGCCTGATTTCTCGCGAGAGGGGAGCCCCTTTCGAGGCCATCGATCGAATGCGATGAGATAATATCGCGGGGTCACCAACGCCCGGCCAGAGCGTCATCAATCGCTTTGGCTCTTGCCGGAAGCTGGTCATAGGCTGCTATATTCGGCCTGACGAAGCCGGCAAGACCAAGCGATTTCAGAATGGCGCAGCCATCCACGTTTCGATATGCATCGAGAAGTGCCGCCTGAATCGCATCGACTTTCTCAAGCGGCAGTTGCCTGGCCGTAACGAGAAGCGGGAAGGGTGCCGGCCTTGTCGTCGCGATCACTCGCAAAGAGGCGAGCATATCCGGCTCGTGCAGTTCCAGCAGTTGATAGGCATAGGCATCGATCGCACCGACATCGATCACATTCGCGCCGATCGCCTCGATCACCCCTCGCGGATTGAGCAGAGGGCCAATCGTCTCCCGAGCCGGATGTCCGTTTGCGATTTCGGCGAAAAACTCCCGCGGCGCATTGTAGCCGGATTGAGAGTCTCGCACCGTCCAACCCCAACGCAGGGCGGGAAGGTCTGCGAGATCAAATGACGCGCTGCGCCTGGCGATGATGTGGCTCGCATAGACCGGCTCTCCTTTGGCCCAATCCGCAAGGGACACCGGCGCGGCCAGCGGCACGGGACGTTCCTCGGGCGCCAACCTGGAAAATGGATAGCCGCACATGAAAACGACGCCCATGTCCGGCCGCGCCCAAAGCTCTGAAAGGGGCGCAGGCGCGGCATGGGGAATGATCTCGAGATTGATATCGGCGCGATGGGAGAGCCAATGGAACAGACGGTCCCATTGCTCCAAAATCCTCGGGCTGAGATTATACATGCGCGAGCACGCGATGGGTGGGGCGAGGGGTGTCGTCATGACCAATCACGCAAAGCGAAGGCGCTGGCCGATATTCATGCGCCTGGCCTTTTCGACCATTGCCACGCCAAGCGCGACATCGGTGGTGCTGAGCCCGCGATGCCAGAAGAGGATGGTTTCATCGTCACTTTCGCGGCCGGGCTTGGCGCCGCAAACGATCTGACCGATTTCCGCATGGAGCGTCTCGGCGGTGACTTTGCCTTCATCGACATGGCGGCGCAAGGCGCCGAACGGCCGACCGGGGCCGCACTGCCCCCAATCGTCGACGACGACCTTGTCCATGATGTCGGTCAGATCGAACTCGAGCGCGCTCATCGTACCGTAAGGCACAACAAACGCCCCCTTCTTGACCCAGGCGGTCTTGAACAGCGGCGTCGGCTCAGGCAGGCGAGTGGCCTCGATCATGATATCGGCGCCCTTGAGGCAATCTTCCCAGTTATCCGTCACGACGATCTTCTTGCCGAGGTCCGCTTCCAATCGCGCAGCGAAGGCATCCCGGCTTTCAGGGCGTCGGGAGTGGACGCGGATCTCTTCGAAATCGAAGAGGTGGTCGAGCAGGCGCACATTCCAATAGGAGGTACCGCGCGCGCCGATATGACCGAGGATCTTGCTGTCCTTGCGGGCCAGATGCCGGGCGCCGATCGCAGTGACCGCGCCGGTACGCATGTCGGTGATGGCGGTCGCATCGATCACGGCCTTCGGCACGCCGGTGTGCGGATCGAACAGGTTGAGCACGGCCATTTCCGAAGGCAAGCCCTGCTTGTAATTGTCGACAAAGTCGCCAACGACCTTTACGCCTGCATAATCAAGTGGTTTCACATAGCCGCGCAACACATTGAAATGCCCCTTGTCTGAGCTTTCCGGAACGAGATGAACACGAGGCTCGATCACGGTCTCTCCACGCCCTTGCGCATCAAGCGCCTTGGTCACAGCATCGAGAATTTCATCGTTGGAAAGTGCCAGTGCCTTGGCATCCAGCGCGTTCAGATAGTCGATCCAGATTTCCTGCATTGCCATTCTCCAAGTCGATTGCCGACTAGTCCGGTTTGTCGATAAGGCGGGTTGCCTGCCTGCCGCGAAGTTTCGATGAGCTGTCGACGGCGATGGTGCTGCAATCCTCAACCCAGTCATGACTTGTGGACGGGACCTTGTTTCCATCCCGTGTTCTCAATGAACTCTGATAGTCTTTCGAAATCCGGCCCTTGAGCACGGTCCTCACCGAGAGGCGGCACGAGAGCGCGAACCTGCCGGTAGGCCTGCCCGCTGAGCGTGCCAAGCTCGTCCTCCACACCACGAAGCTCAACAGCCTGAGCCGAGGCAATAAGCTCGATAGCGACGAGATAGCGCAGCCGCTCGATGATCGCTTCGGTCTTTGCAAGCACACTCGGCGCCATCGATGCCTGATCTTCGATACCGTCGGCGACTGGAATCGGTGTCAGCGAGATCGGCGCCGCCAAGTGTCGTATTTCGGTTTCCAGCGCCGAGACGGTCTTTTGCACCGTCGCGAAGCCCGTGCGGCTCTGGCCGAGCGGCGTCAGGAACCGAGGCAGCTCTGACATGGCGGCCGACATGATTTTCATGGTGCGATAGGCGGTTGCGGCGGCACAATGCGCCAGCGCCTGACCGAGGTGTTCCCATGCCAGCACGAAGGCGGTCATGTCGAAATTTCCATGAGAAAGGATCAGCCCGGCATCGGCAAGCACGACCGGATTGTCGCCCGAGCTGGCAAGCTCGATTTCCGTCGCCGCATGGGCCTCGTCGATTGCATGATGAAGCGCACCCCAAACCTGCGGGGCACAGCGGTAGCTCAAGGGATCCTGCAACCGCCGGGCCGCACCATCGGCCAACAGCGAGCTTCCGGAAAGCAGTTCGCGAAGTCTTGCTGCGACCTCCCTCTGGCCGAAAGCCGGTCTCGCTGCCAGCGCCCGATCGTCAAAAGCGGATGTGTTGGCGCGGAAAGCCTCGAAATTCAAAGCGATTGCAGCCAGCGACCAGTCAAACAACCGCGAGACGTCCTCCAGACAAAGACAGGCCCTGCCGACAGACAGGCTGTTGGCAACGACGAGAACATGACCATCTTTCGGTCCCAGCGGCAGAGGTTGCAAACCTGCCTTTTCAAGGGCTTCGCGAGCTGCTGTTACCGAACCGCCCACCTCGGCCTCACCATCTCCCAGCAAAGCTCTGCCCATGTGCGCAAGCGGAGCAAGATCGGCGGCGCCGATAGAGCCAAGCGACGGCACGACCGGATGAAAGCCCGCATTGAGCGCCGCCACCAATCCAGAGAATACCGGCAGCGATACACCGGACGAGCCCGCCGCCATGCCGGCGATACGCGCGGCCATCATGGCTCGAACAACGTCGCGCGGCAATGCAGGGCCGACCCCGACAGCACGCGCCTGCGGTACGCGCATCTGAAAGGCAACGAGATCATCTGCATCAAGTCTGGTATCGACGCCGGCACCCAAAGCAGTTGTCAGACCATAGACCGGGCGGTCGTCGGCGAGATAATGTTCCACGACTGAACGAGCTGAAAGGATCTTTCCCTCGACCTCAGGCGAAATCGCAACCGTCGCATTTCGTCGTGCGATCGCCGCGATATCGCTCGCCCTCGGAGGCGTTCCGGTGAAGGATACGGTGTTGCCCGTCTTGTTCATTCCCGCTTGCCTCCAGCACCTGCGATCGGCTTTCCGCCAATGTCCATCGTCGGAACAGCTAGGCTTAACGCATAGCACGTCATGGCGGCAGCGGCAGTCATATCGATTGGAGAACACTGCTATCTCGTTGCGCGGCAATACGTGCATTGAAAATGCCACACGGACTGGCCTGCCTCCGCCACGAGCATTCCAATGCAAGCTTTTGATATGTTTTATTTTCTTCAAATAGGCACATGGGCGTCGGCGTCCAGGCTATGGGAACCATGGCTGTTGGACTTAAGGCACGAGCTTGGACGGAACATCGCCCATTATTGCCCAAACGGCGAGGTTCGAACCACTTTTCACAAAGTGGTCCTTGTGGACTCCTCCGCTCGCGGCTCAGTTTGCCGGTTCGAACATGGCGGAGGAAACTGATGCCTAAGGAAGACAAGATCATTTTCGCAAACGGTAAGGGTGAGTTCTGGACCGATGAAAGGTGCTATATTACGGAGCTGCACAATTGCGATGCGTCCCCGGAAGCGTCGCTTGCCGTCGCTCGCGTCGAGGCAGGCGTTACCACGCAGCTGCACAGCCTGACCGGTGTGATAGAGCGCTACATCGTTCGCCAAGGCGAAGGGATCCTCGAGATCGACGGCGTAAAGCAGCGGCTTCAGGTCGGGGACCAGGCTGTCATACCGGCAGGCGCGGCGCAGCGCATCGAGAACACCGGCGCAGTGGATCTGGAGTTCTACTGCCTATGCACACCGCGCTTCTTCCCGGAATCCTATGTAAACCTGGAGCAGTAGGCCCTCTATCGGCTAGGCGGGCGAGCTCGCGCTCGCCAAATCGCAAATAGTCTCGATCGCGAATTGCATGGTCGCCGGCGGCCGAACGAAGGGCAGACGGATGAAGTCGCCAAAATTCTCCTGCGCCGAATAACCGGGACCAGCCGAAAGGAACAGGCGATGGCGTTGTGCTTCCTGGCACAGCGCCACCGTATCAACACCGGGCATATGGATCCACATCGCAGTGCCTCCCGCTGGACGCGACCATTTCCATCGATCTCGAGAATACTCCACAATGAGATCCTCGGCCGTCTTCAGATGGCCGGCGACCTCCTGATGACGATATGTCCGCGCTTCCGCTATATTTTCGAGCAGGCCGACGGCGAGATGCTGGTCGAACATCGAACAGCCGAGGTCATTGACCGCCTTGAAGCTCGCAAGGCGTTTCACGACTGGAGGAGTGGACCTGATCCAGCCGATGCGGATACCGCCCCAGAACAGCTTCGATAGCGTTCCGATCGTTGCGACAAGCTCCGAGTTCGTCTGGCCCGCGAGCGGGCGCGGCGTTGTTCCTGCGAGGGTAGACAGTTCGTTTTGCGCGCCATCTTCAATGAGAAACGTCGGGTAACGCTCCAGCAAATCCACCAGTTTGCGGCGACTGGCATCGTCCAGCGACCGCCCCGTCGGATTGTGCGCCTCCGGAAACAGATAGAGAAGCTTTGGCCGGTTTCTAAGCGCCTTTTCCAATTCGACCATGTTCAGACCAGTATCCGTGGCAGCGACGGGAACGATCCGCGCATTGCGCCGGCGAAAGGCCTCCAACGAGCCGCGATAAACCGGGTCTTCCACAACGACCGCATCCGAGGGATCAACCAGAGCGTTGGCGAGAAGCCAAACCGCTTGCTGCGCGCCGCTGGTGATCAGAATATTGTCCGGATGGGTCGGAAGTCCGAGGTCGGTATAGTAACGAGCGACGGCCCAGCGGAGCGCAGGCAGACCGGAGGCATCGTAACCAAGGCCGGCGGCCACGCTCGCAAGATCGGCACCGCGCAAAGCTGCAAGCATTCGGGTGAGAACGGGTGAGGGCGGCAGGGCGCCGCTGGTCATATCGATATCCTGGGGAAGCGCCAGAACCTCGCCGGCAAGGCGCGTATGCGCAGCACCGGAGGTCGTCACAGACGCAACGATGCGGTGGCCGCTGCCATGTCGGCTGTCCAGCACTTCCGCATCCCGCAAAGAGGCATAGGCGGCAACGACAGTTCCCCGGCTTACCGCAAGCGCCGTTGCAAGTGCCCGCTCCGACGGCAACAGACCACCGACCGGCAGCTCCCTTGCGGCGATCAGCTTGGCGATTGCCAAACTCAGCTGCTGGCTGATCTTGCCCTCGAGCATGCGCCAGTCACCAATAAGCCGGCTGATCCTTGCCGGTGAAATCCTGTTCATTCCTGATCCACTTCTCGACAAGTGGACTTTGTCAGATCTCGAAGAATGGAGCAACTTGGTTTGCGGAGAACGAGATGAAGGGCCTCGGTCAGCAGGCCCAGGGGAGGAAAAAATGGGATCTTTCGTCACCAGGGGCGAGCATGCGCCATTGGCCGTACGGCAAGTCGTGCCAACGCGCTCGCATGCAGGCAAACGTTATCTAGTCCTCGGCGGTGCAGGCGGTGCCGGCAAGGCCGCCGCTGAACTGCTGGCGGCTGAAGGCGCCTCGGTCGTCATCGGCGATGTCCGCGAGCAGGCCTTGAATGAGGCAATTGCAGGCCTCGGACCCCATTCCAAAACGGTTTCTGGCGTCGTGGTCGACCTCAGCAGCGCCGAGTCTATCGCAGCAGCAATCAAGCAGGCTGAGCATCGGCTCGGCGCCCTGGACGGGCTCGTCAACTGCGCGGCCATCGTCCGTCATGTCGATCCGCTTGAAACACCCTGGACGGATTGGGAGCGCATTTTCTCCATCAACGTCTTTGGCGCGTTCGAAGCGGCGCGACTTGTCGCCAAGGCAATGATTGCGAAGGGCATCAAGGGCGCAATCGTCAATGTCGCATCGGAGGCCGGCAAGAAGGGACACACCCAGTCGCTCGCCTACAGCGCCAGCAAGGCGGCCATGATCAACTTCACGCGCGTCCTGTCTGAAGTGCTGGCGCCGAACGACATCAATGTGAACTGCGTCTGCCCGGGCGGCATGGCCACTGACATGCTTCGCGAGGTTGCGGTCGCCTATGGCGGTCTCGTCGATCAGGCTCCAGATGACGTGTTCAAGCAGCTCGTCAGCTCGCAATTGCGCCGGCACATCGACCCGGCCGAGCTAGCACGCACGATCTCGTTCCTGCTCAGCGACGACGCGATGATCATTCGCGGTCAGGCGATCAATACCGATGGTGGCGATACGCCCTACTGAACCGACGCGCCGACCCGTTCGGCGCTTCTGCGTTCCGCCAATTCGCGACACACTTGCCCTTGGAGTCCAAAATGACGACTGCCAGCAAATTCCTGAATACCTGCCTCGGTTCCTTGTTTGCCTTTGCGACGCTTTGCGTTCCGGCCAAGGCTGAGGATGCCCCTTACGTTCTGGTCACGCCCAGCCGCATTGGGGTGAACAAGTTCCTGGGCCTCGGAAAGACCGGCATCGAGAAGGCCGCAGACGCCCACGGCGTAAAGGCACGCATATTCGAAGGCACTGATCCATCCACGCGCCGACAGAATGTCCAGGCTGCGATCGACATGAAGGCTCCAATCATCGCCGTCATCGGCTTCGAGTTCGGCGACATCATCGCCGATCTGGCGCCGGAATATCCGGATTCGAACTTTGTCATCATTGACACCTGCATACCGGATGCGCCGAAGAATGTTCATTGCGCCGTGTTTCGCGAACAGGAATCCGCCTATCTCGCCGGGGCCGAAGCTGCCCTGACCTCGAGCACCAAAACGGTCGGCGTGATCGGCGCGCTCGATATCCCCTTCCTGCATCGCTACACGGATTCCTTTGCTCTCGGCGCCAAGGCGGTCCGGTCAGACATCAACGTCTTGCCGACGTCATGGATCGGTGGCGACAATCCCTTCCAGGATCCGGTGAGAGCGCAGACGCAGGCAGCGCTGCAGCTCTCCAATGGAGCCGATCGCATCTATGCGGTGGCCGCCGGCAGCAACGGCGGCGTCTTCAAAGCGGTCGCGGACAAGCCCGGCGCAATGGCGATCGGCCTCGACGTCAATCAGTGTGGCGACGCGCCCGGTGCCATTCTCGACAGCACGCTCAAGCGCGTCGATGTCATTCTTCCCGCCACCATCGATGGCATTCTGAAGGGCTCCGTCAAACCGGTGGTCAGCTTCGGTCTCGCCGAAGGCGGGTTGGAACTGCTGGCCATGTCACCGGATGTCGCGAACTCCGGCTGCGCGATTGCAAAGGAGGCCGAAGTCATCAGCAAGCTCAAGGAGATCCAGGCGAAGATCGTGTCAGGCGCGATCGCCATCCCTGATCCCATGGCTCAGTGACGACCCTGGAGTAGGACGATGGCCTTGCTTCAGATGAAGGGCATTACGAAACGATTTGGCAGTCTTGTTGCCAATGACGGTGTGAGCCTCACGGTCAAGACTGGTGAGATCCATGCGCTGATGGGGGAAAACGGGGCCGGCAAGTCGACCCTGATGAACATCCTCTATGGGCTCATCAAGCCGGACGCCGGCGAAATACTGATCGATGGAAAGAGGATGGATTTCGTGAGCCCGCTCGGCGCCATCGCCGCCGGCGTCGGCATGGTCCATCAGACGTTCAGGCAGTTTCCGAACCTGACCGTCTGGGAAAACCTGGTGTTCCAGAACGAGCCCGGCAATGGTCCATTCGTCTCGGCGGACGCCGCTCGCGATTTTGTTCGCGGCCTCGGCGCCAAGCACGGGCTCGAGATCGACCCCGACAGCCGTGTGCGCGATCTGGCGGTCGGCATACGCCAGCGCCTCGAGATTCTAAAGGCGCTGTCACGGCAGGCGAAGATCCTGATCCTCGACGAACCGACGGCCGTCCTCACTCCGCAGGAGCGCGATAGCCTCTTCACGGCTATGCGCCACCTGGCGAGGCAAGGCATGGCCCTCATTCTGGTGACCCACAAGATCCCCGAGGTCATCGCCGTCACCGACCAGATAACCGTCATGCGCGACGGCCGCCTCACGGGCAACTTGACAACTGCGGACACGAACGAGGCCGACATCATCCGCGCCATGATCGGACGGAACGTGCCGCCGACAGTCGCGACGAAGGTGGTGTCTACCGCACCGCCAATGCTCTCGGTCCGGAACCTTTCGGTTCGCAAGGGAGATGTCGCCATCGTCGATAACGTGTCTTTCGACGTTCGGCCTGGGGAGATCGTCGGCATCGCCGGCGTTTCCGGAAACGGTCAACCCCAACTGATCTCCGCTGTCACGGGACTTGAGAACGCGGCGGGGTCGGTAGTTGTCGCGGGAACGGACGTCTCTGATTTCTCGATCGCAGATCGCCGTTCCGCAGGCATCTCCTATGTGCCCGAAGATCGGCATCTGACGGGCACTGCGCCCGCAGCCTCGATTGCAGACAACATCGTTTTTGGCACGCATCGTACCCCCAACACCTCCCGCCGGGGATTTCTCCGCAAAGAGGCCATCCGCACCCAGGCGCGCAGGCTGATTGAGCAGTTCAGGGTGAAAGCCACCTCGGAGCAGGTGCCTATCGGCTCGCTTTCAGGCGGCAACATGCAGAAAGTGGTCATAGCCCGCGAGATCGAGCACCAATCGCCGCTCATCATCATCGAGGAGCCGACGCGCGGGGTGGATGTCGGCGCGATAGAATTCATTCACAAGACGCTGATTGCCGAACGCGACAAAGGTCGCGCAATCCTGTTGGTCTCATCGGATCTGAACGAACTGCTGGCGCTTTCGGATCGGATTCTGGTGATGTTCGAGGGGCGGATCAACGCCAGCCTCACCGGAAACGACATGAACGAAAGCACCATCGGCGGGTGGATGATGGGGGGAGTGCAAAGCGCATGACGACGGCAGCAAGCCTCGATACGAAATCGCGGGTGGGGGCCATAGTGCTCTCCATCATCGCCGCAATTGTCCTCGGCGGGCTCGTCGTTCTCTCGACCGGCGCCAATCCGCTCTCGGTCTATCGCGAGATCATCACGGGTGCCGTCGCCGGCCGTGGGCTGGGCGAGACATTCACCCGCGCTGTGCCATTGGTCGGCATGGCACTGGCAGCGGCGATCGCATTGCGCGCCGGCCTCGTCAATCTCGGCGGCGACGGGCAAATGCTGGTCGGCGGCCTTGCTGCGGCGCTTGTTGCGCTTTACCTGCCTGTCCCCGGTGCTGTCAGAGCCGTACTGGCCCTGTTGGCCGCCATGTGCGCCGGTGGCCTCTACGCCTGGATCGCGGCTATCCTCCAGCTAAGCCTCGCGATTCCGTTTCTGATCGCGAGCCTGCTCCTGAGCTATATCGCTCGCGGCATAACATCCTATCTCGTTCGCTATCCCTTGCGCGACCCGTCGACCGGTATGCCGGAAACCTATCGCGTCGCCATGGGAGCACGCCTACCCGGCAGCATCCTCGATCTGCCGATCAGCTGGGGCATGATGATCATGGCTGCGGTCGCAATCGCCGTGATCGTCAACGACAGGCACGGCGTCAACGGTTTCGAATGGCGCATGACAGGCCTCAACGCGCGGTTCGCTCGCTATTCGGGAACGAACCTGCCGCGTCAGACCCAGCGCGTGGCTTTCCTGAGCGGCGCCCTGGCGGGCCTGGTCGGAGCCCTGCTCATCCTCGGGCAGCAATATCGTTTCACGGACGGCGCCTTGCTTGCGCCGGGCTACACCTGGTCGGGATTGATGGCTGCGGTCCTTGCGATGGCAAGCCCGATCGCCACCGTCGTGACTTCGATATTCTTCTCGGCACTGCAAGTGGGTGGATTTTCGATGGAGCGGGCACTCGGCCTTCCAGCGGTCCTCACATGGGTCTTGCAGGCATTGATCATCCTCTGCCTCGCTGCCCGCCCAATCTTCCTGAGGAGGCGATAGATCATGATAACCATGCTTCTTTCGCAGGTCCTAGATCTGATGACGCCGGTGCTCTTGGCGGCGATGGCGGGGGCCTTGTGCGAGCGTGCCGGCGTTTTCAACATTGCGCTAGAGGGCAACATGCTCGTCGGTGCGTTCGTGGCCGTCGCGGCAAGCCTCGCCTTCGGCTCACCGGTACTCGCTGTGCTGATGGCGCTCGTCTGCGCAGCGATCTTCGCGATGCCGCTCGCCCTCGGTGGCGCAAGGTTCGGCGGTGACCCGATCGTTATCGGTATTGGCCTGAACCTGCTTGCTTCCGGACTGACGACCTATCTTCTGAGCGCCCTGTTCGGCGTAACCGGCACACTCGTCGATCCGTCCGTCACCGCCTTGTCACGCTTCGGCATTCCGGGGCTTGCCGACGTTCCGGTGCTCGGCGCGATCCTCGGCGGACACAATGTACTCGTCTATCTCTCATGGCTGCTGGTGATCCTCGTCAATATCTACCTGTTCCGCACGCGCTGGGGCCTGCGACTGCGCGGCATCGGCGAGGTACCGTCCGCCGCTGCGGCAATGGGAGCAAATGTGAACCGCTATCAAATGGCGATCGTTGTTTTCGCCGGTGGACTTTGCGGATTGGCGGGCGCCGAACTGGCTCTGGGCTCCGTCGCGCTTTTCGCTGAAAACATGACTGCGGGACGAGGCTGGATAGCCGTTGTCGCCGTGATGCTTGGCCGCGCCCATCCGCTCGGCATCGCCTTGGCATGCTTCGGCTTCGGCCTGGCGGATGCGATCGGTCTACGGCTCCAAGGGCAGGGGCTCCCCAACCAGATCACCGACATAGCCCCCTACGGCATCACTCTGCTGGCGATGATCGGCCTGGGGCTACGCACAGCTGCAAGAAAATTGAAAAATACGTGAGGAGGAAACGATGACTATGCCGAAGACCATTTATGTGGCGGGTTCCTGCGATACCAAGGGTGACGAACTGCGCTACGTCGCGGAGCTGATCAGGGCACAAGGATTGCCCGCAGTCCTGGTCGATCTCTCGACCGCGACGCCGTCGGCCAACGTCGATGTCGATGCGAGATCGGTCGCCGGCTTCCATCCAGGTGGCGTCGAAGCTGTCTTCACGGGAGACCGCGGTTCCGCCGTTTCAGCGATGGGCCTTGCGTTCGAACACTTCATCCTGTCGCGCAGCGACGTCGGTGGCGTTATCGGCCTCGGCGGCTCGGGAGGAACCGCGATGGTCACACAGGCCATGCGGGTTTTGCCCGTCGGCACCCCGCGCGTGATGGTCTCGACCGTGGCCGCCGGCAATATCAGCGCCTATGTCGGCCCGAACGATATTTCCATGGTGAACTCGATTACCGACATTGCCGGGCTTAACCGCATCTCGCGAACGGTCCTGTCGAATGCCGCCAATTCGATCGCCGGCATGGTTCGTAATCGCAAGGAAGCCGACCAGGACGACAGGCCATCGCTCGGCCTGACGATGTTCGGCGTCACCACGCCTTGCATCACCCAGGTTGTCGAGCAGTTGCGTGACCAGTACGAGTGCCTTGTGTTCCACGCGACCGGCATCGGCGGTCAGTCGATGGAAAAGCTTGCCGCGTCCGGCTATCTGGCCGGGGTCCTGGACATCACCACAACAGAAGTATGCGATCTGCTGTTTGACGGCATTCTGCCGGCGACGGAGGAGCGTTTCGGCTTCCTTGCGCAGCTGCCGCTGCCTTATGTCGGCTCCTGTGGCGCGCTCGACATGGTCAATTTCGCTGGCATCGACACCGTTCCCGAGAAATATCGCCACCGCAATCTCTATGTGCACAATCCGCAGATCACGCTGATGCGCACGACGGTCGAAGAAAACGTGGCGATGGGCAAATGGATAGGCGAGCGGCTGAACCGCAGCATTGGTCCGGTGCGCTTCCTGTTGCCCCTCGGAGGGGTGTCGCTTCTGGACGCTCCAGGCCAGCCGTTCCACGATCTCGAAGCCGACGCCGCGCTGTTCGACGCCATCGAAAGCACGGTGCAGCAGACGCAGGACCGCCAGGTGCTTCGGGTGCCGCATGCGATCAATTCCCCGGAGTTCTGCTCCGAGGCCGTTCGACACTTCCACGACATCAGCAAGAGGCGTTAGTATGAAGTTCAAAAGAAGTCAGTTGCTGGAAAAGTTCCGCCAGCAGATCGATGCGAAAATTCCCATCATCGGCGGCGGCGCCGGCACCGGCCTTTCGGCCAAATGCGAGGAAGCCGGCGGCATCGATCTGATCGTTATCTACAATTCCGGCCGTTATCGCATGGCCGGAAGGGGATCGCTGGCCGGTCTTCTCGCCTATGGCAATGCCAACGAGATCGTGCTGGACATGGCACGCGAAGTGCTACCCGTCGTCAAGCACACCCCGGTTCTTGCCGGCGTGAACGGCACGGATCCCTTCTGCAATTTCGATCACTTCCTTGACGAGCTGAAGGAGCTGGGTTTTGCCGGCATCCAGAATTTCCCGACGGTTGGCCTGATCGACGGCACCTTCCGAGCCAATCTCGAAGAGACCGGCATGGGCTATGCGCTGGAAGTGGAACTCGTGCGGCTGGCGCGCAGCAAGGACCTGCTCACGACCCCCTATGTCTTCTCGCCCGACGACGCACGCGCGATGACCGAAGCCGGCGCTGATATCGTGGTGGCCCATATGGGGCTGACGACCGGTGGCGCGATCGGCGCCGATACCGCGTTGACGCTGGAAGCATGCGTGGAGGAGGTCAATGCGATCGCCGCCGCGGCTCGGAGCGTCAATCCCGACATCATCGTCCTATGCCATGGCGGTCCCATCGCCGAACCGGAGGATGCTCGCTACATTCTGGAGCGATGCCCGGGTTGCCATGGTTTCTATGGCGCTTCCAGCATGGAGCGCTTGCCAGTGGAAAAAGCGCTCGTCGAACAGACGAGGGCCTTCAAAAATCTTGTCATCAAACATTAGGAGGGGAATGTGGCCAAGGCATATGCAAGTGCAGTGATCGATGCGCCGATTGAAACGGTGTGGAAATTCGTGCGTGATTTCAACGGCCTGCCGAATTGGCATCCGGCGATTGCGAGAAGCGAAATCGAGGGTGGGCATAGCAGCGGCGATGTCGGCTGCATCCGCTCGTTTTATCTCACGGATGGCGCGCATGTGCGCGAACAGCTGCTGGCTCTCAGCGACGTCGATCATTCGCTATCCTACAGCTTCGTGAAACCCGCTTTTCCGGTGAAGAATTACATAGCCGGCATAAGGCTGCTCCCGATCACGGAAGGGAACCGGACATTCGCGGAATGGACAGCGATATTCGATGAGGAACCGGAGGATGCGGGAAAATACGTCGAAATCGTCTCCACGCACGTCTTCGCTGCGGGTTGGGCGGCCCTTCAGGCAAAGATCGGCAAGTAATAGATCGACGCCATGAGAAATGGATGGCGGAGCGCCTGAATTGGCGCTCCGTTTGTCTCAGGCAGGCGCCATATCCTGCTCTGCGAAGAACGGCGTTTCCGCTCTTCATTGTCCGGATTATGCCGGTTCGATATACCGGCCCTTGAAGAATATCAGGGGCTGCTGATCTTTGTCCGGCTGAGCAGCGCTCATATCGTTCACCAGCCCGATCACGATGCGATGGTCGCCGGCTAGATGTTCCTCGTAAAGCGTGCAATCGACCCAAGCGAGAGATCCTTCGATGACCGGATTGCCCGAAGACGTTCCGCTCCAGGCGACGCCTTGCCACTTGTCACCTCCGGAGCGCGCGAAGGCATTGGAAATTTCCCTTTGTCCCGACGCTAGAATATTGACCGAAAAAGTGCCCGCAGCTCGGATCTTCGGCCAACTCGTCGAGCTGTGCATGACGCTGAAGGAGACTAAGGGCGGCTCCAGCGAGAGGCTATGGAACGACTGGCAGGTAAATCCTACCGGTTGCCCCTCCGATATGCCGGCGATGACCGTGATGCCGGAGGCATAGTGCCCCACGGTTTCGCGGAAAAGACGAGAATCCGGCATGAATGACATGGCGCCTACCTTTGCTGGGTTTGCTGTACTTCCTGGGACAATCCATTGTCTCGATGAAGCATTTTACGAATTCGGCGACGGCTGTCGCCTTCGCCCGCTGTTCATCCTAGAACTGCTCCTTCATCCTCAATATTACCAAAAGAGATTTATTTCAATATCAATTGAGGAATAAAAAGAATGATTGATGTCATCGTGATATTCATAGATCTCATTCCTTCAGCTCATGCGTCCTTGGACCTAGCTGGCACCGGCACCTCCTCAGCCCCAGGATCCCAGGCGCCGTAGGCCTTCGAGAAGTCGCAGCTCTCCTGCATCAGTTTCACAACCGATTTCAGGATGGGGCTGGCATTTACGGCCGGATATACGGCCAAATAAGTGAGATCCGGCACCTGTTCGACCACGTCGATCCGCCGGATCGCGTTTCCGGCAAAATTGGCGTCGAAAAAGAATGTCGGCAGGGCGCTTACGCCGGCACCACCAATGAGCATGCTGATAAGCGCCAGGAAATTGCCGGCGGCCATAATATTGGAGGTTGCCACACCGGCATTACGCAGGGTAGTGCCGATCAACATTTCCGATGCGGGGTCGGCGCGCAACAGGATCGTGTGTTTGGCAAGCTCGCGCATGCTGATTCTGCCGTCGCCAACGGCAAGTCCGGTCGCGCATGCCCAAGCCCATTGCGATGATCCCACGGGCACGACCTGGAAACGCGGATCGGTCAAACCATCCGGCATGACGGCAAGATCGAGCTGGCCATCCGTCAGTTTCTGCGCCAGCACGGTCGATGAATCGATAACCAGTTCCAAAGTGATCTTGGCAAAAGCGGAGCGCAGGCGGCCGGTGAAATCGCCAAGCCAAGTCATTGCGCAGGCTTCCGTTGCGCCGATTCGCAGACGGCGCTCGATCAAATCGGGCGCGCTGAAGCGCTCGGCGAACCGATTCTTCTGCTCCAGCAGCCCCGCCGCCAGCTCCAGCATTTCGACCCCCTTCGGCGTGAGCTGCGCGACGCGCCTGCTTCGATCAAAGATGGCAACTCCGAAACTTGCTTCAAGTTCTTGAATTCGCTTCGATATCGCAGATTGAGACGTGTCGAGGTGCTGGGCGGCGGCTTCGAAGCTGCCGAGCGTGCCGATCCAGTACAAGGCTTCGAGCTGTTTGAACGTCAACATGTCTACCCTCTCGACTCACGTTCTCATTCATTCTTTTTTCTCAATTATCGATATTGCAAACAATCTCTTTTTGCGATTAAGTGCGCTACCAACATATCCATTCATAGCAGATCAATCGCTGAGAACGACAAGAGCGCAACGCGATCAAGAGATCTGGATTTTTCTGTACCTTACGGGCGGCGGTTTACGAACCTCTCCCGAGGATGACTGAACACGCCGGTATCGCTGCCTGGGGAAAGAAGTGGCGAGCCGCGCTGAGGAGGAACTTGGAAACGTGCGGTCAACTACACTGCAAGCGGCAACTTTGATCAATATTTCGCCCATTGTTCCCAAGCTGGAGGCAAGGGGGATCGGCAAGTCCTATGGCAGCGTTACAGCGCTCAGGCCGCTAGACTTGCAGGTACGCCCCGGGGAGTTACTTACGCTGCTCGGGCCATCCGGTTCAGGCAAGACGACGTTGCTGCAATTGATCTCTGGTCTCGTGTCTCCCTCGGTCGGCAGTCTTTTTATCGACGGTCGGGACCAGACGGATGTACCGGCCCACCGCCGCGGTATCGGCGTGGTCTTCCAAAACTATTCCCTGTTTCCGCATCTGACGGTGGAGGAAAATATCGCCTTTCCGCTGCAGATGCGGAGGGTCGCGAGCAAGGAGATCTCGAGCAAGACGCGCGCCGCGCTTGCCATGGTCGGCCTCGACGGGTTCCAGCATCGTTTTGCCTCCGAACTTTCCGGAGGGCAGCAACAGCGCGTCGCGCTTGCGCGTTGCCTCGTCTATGAACCATCGATTTTGCTCATGGATGAATCGCTGTCTGCGCTCGATCGGAAGCTACGTGAAGCCATGCAGATCGAGGTCAAGCGGATACACCGAGAGACCGGATCCACCATTATCTTCGTGACGCACGATCAGGAAGAGGCGCTGGCGCTCTCCGACCGCATTTGCCTCATGAACAACGGCGGCATCGAGCAGATCGGCACCCCGGAGGATCTTTACGAACGGCCGGATACAGAATTTGCCGCCGATTTTATCGGCATCTCCAACATCCTCCGCGGCACCATGACGTCGGTCGGAACCATCGCGACCGAAGACGGTAATCTGCCCCCTTCGGCCGGTTGTGACTGCAATCCCGGCGAAGAGGTCTCACTGATCGTAAGGCCCGAGCACGTATCGATCACGGACGCCGCCAACGGTCTGCTGTCGGGCACCCTGATCGAGCAGGTCTATGCCGGCTCGGAAAGGAGACTTCTTGTCAAGCTGGCGAGCGGCACGGTGCTGACGATCCGGCAGCCCGCTGGCCTGGAGCCCCATAGCCTTGGCGAGCAGCTCCATGTTCGCTGGGAAAGCCGCAACGCCAGAGTGGTGCGCCGGCAGGGGCGAGATAAAGCACAAAGCAAATAACGACATGGAACATGTCGACAACCGGAGGGAGAAACCATGCCATTATCGACTACGCCAACCAGACGCTCGTTTCTGCAGCTCACCGCGGCGGGGGCCGTCGGTCTCGCCACGCCTGCAGTTTTCACGAGTCGTGCCCGCGCCGCGACCGGCCAGATCGTCGTCGCCGATTACGGCGGCTCAAGTTCCGAGGCCATGAAAAAGGCGTTCAGCGAGCCCTTCGAAGCGGAGACCGGCATTAAGGTCGTACATGTTGCCCACGATACCGATCCGGTCACCCAGTTCAAGCTGCTCGTCGATACCAAGAGCTTCATCTGGGATGTTTGCTCCATGGACACCTCGCACGTTCTCAAGCTGACCAGCGGCAAGAATTATCTGGCGCCCATCGGCGTAAAGGACCCAAACGGCGAAATCATCAGCGGCATGATTGCCGACAACTGGCTCGGCTATTCCGTCTTCGCCGACACGATGGCTTACCGAACCGATGTCTTCGGCGACAAGGGGCCGATCACTTGGCCGGATTTCTGGAACCTGGACAAGTTTCCTGGGCGGCGCGGCCTTTCGCGCGATGCCATCGGCGTATTCGAACATGCGCTCGTCGCCGATGGGGTCGCCCCGAAAGATCTCTATCCCATCGATGTCGATCGGGCCTTGGCTTCGCTCGACAAGATCAAGAAATCGGTCGCGATCTGGTGGGGCAATGGCGCGCAGAACTCGCAGATCCTTCAGAACGGCGAGGTGGACATGTCCAATGCCTGGTCTTCTCGTGCAGCCGAAGTGAAGGCATCGGGCGCACCGATCAAGATCGTGTGGAACGGCACTTATTCCTGCGACGGTCTCGGCATTCCGCTGGGCACTCCCCGACTGGAGCAGGCGCAGGCCTACATACAGTTCTACTCCCGCGCCGATCGTCAGGCGGCCTACTCCTCCCTTGTCGCCAATGGCCCGACCAACAGCAAGGCCTTTGCTCTCATGAAACCCGAGCAGGCGGCCCTGTTGCCGACAAGCGCCGAAAATCTCCCCGACCTCGTCGCCACGAACAATAGCTGGTGGGCCGATAATTTCGAAGCCTCCGACAAGCGTTTCAAGGAGTGGCAGCTGGCGATCTAAGCCAAAGCGTCCTCGTCTCTATCGCTGCGACTGCAGCCTTAAAACAAGGCGACGGCGAGAGCCGCCGTCGCCGGATCATCTGTGCCGAATTGACTGCCGAAAGGATATCCAATGTCGCGAAAATCTACGTTTCCACTCGCTGTGTTGATCGACGGAGACGGCTTCCACCCCGCAGGCTGGCTGCATCCCGCCGCCGTCACGGGGCAAGCCGGCAAGATCGACCGTATGATCGAGATGGCTCGCGTTGCCGAAGCGGCGAAGATCGACCTGTTCTTCGTCGCCGATACGCCGGCGGCCCGGACCGACCAATTGGACATCTGGCGGCGCTGGCCCAAGTTCATGAACGTGCTCGAGCCGATGACCTTGCTTGCCAGACTGGCCGGGGAGACCTCTCACATCGGCCTTGGCGCAACAGTATCGACCAGCTTTTTCGAACCATACAATATCGCCCGCCAGTTCGCGTCGCTCGATCATATTTCCAATGGTCGTGCCGCGTGGAACGTCGTGACGTCATCCAACGACTACGCCCCTCGCAACTTTGGGCTCGATCGACTGCCGCCGCACAATGAGCGCTACGAAAAGGCGCGCGAAAGCGTCGAGATCGTCAAGGCCTATTGGGATAGCTGGGAAGACGACGCCTTCATCTACGATCGGCAGCAATCCTCCAGCTTCGATCCTGCCAAACAGCACCCGGTCGATTTCAAGGGCAAGTATTTTACCGTTCATGGCGCTCTCAACCAGGCCCGGCCCCCGCAGGGGCATCCGGTCATCATTCAGGCCGGCGCGTCCGGTGACGGCAAGGAACTGGCCGCTGAAACCGCCGATGTGGTCTTCTCAGCTGCCGGAGACCTGGAGGCTTCGCGCGCCTTCTACTCCGACCTCAAGGGCCGGATGGCCCGTTATGGACGGGATCCGAGCGAGCTGAAGGTTCTGGCGAGCCTTCGCTGCAGCATTGGCAAGACCCGTCAGGAAGCGGTCGATAAGTATCATCTGCTGCAATCGCTCATTCACCCCGATGTCGGCATCAAGATGCTGAGCGAGCAGCTTGGCGTCGATCTGGCTGGGCTACCGCTCGACGAACCTATTCCGCCCGGCGTCATCCCGCAGACGACCAATCGCGAGAAGGGCTTCTTCGAAAGGTTGCGAGCTCTCATCCTTGCCCATCCCACCAAGACGCTACGAGAAATCTACCAGCTCTACGATTATGGCACGGCGCCCATCTGCGGGACGCCGACGGAGATCGCCGATCTTCTCGAAGAATGGATCGATACCGGAGCTGGTGACGGATTCATGCTTCTTTTCAATACATTGCCGAGCGATCTCAATGATTTTGTTGAACTGGTCGTGCCGGAGCTTCAGCGGCGCGGTCGGACACGAACGGAATATACGGGTCAAACCTTGCGGGACCGCCTTGGCCTGAAACATCGCGCCAATCCGCACCCGTCGCGCACACGCGACAAGATGGTCTCATGATGAAAGCCGCCTCATGACCGTATCATCTGTACATCCGGTTCGCGCCGGGCTCTTCGGTGCATGGCGGCCACGCGCGGCTTGGCTGTTCCTCCCAGGTTTCCTGTTCCTGGCGGTATTCTTCCTTTGGCCGACGCTGCGGCTCGTGTCTATGGCATTCGTCGACCCGGGCGGCAGCCTCAGCATCGGCGCTTTCAGGCAGTTGCTGGAGACGCCGGTCTACCGGCGGATCTTGCTCGGCACGGCAGGGATGGCTGTCGAGGTGACGGTATGGAGCCTCGTACTCGGCTATCCGCTTGCCTATTGGATCGCCCATCAGTCGCCTGTACGGCAGAGGCGGCTTCTCGTCCTCATACTGACGCCTTTCTGGACGAGTTCGCTGGTCAAGAACTTTGCCTGGCTCGTCCTGCTCGGCCGCAACGGCCCGTTCTCCAGCCTGCTGCACTATCTGGGCATACCAGGGGGAGGGAACCTGCTGTTCAACCGAGGCACCGTGGTGTTTGCGATGACACATACGCTGTTGCCGCTTGCCGTCATCATCATGTTTCCCGTTCTCAATGCGGTAAACCGCAGCCTCATCTCGGCGGCCCGGACATTGGGTGCAGGCGGCGCGCAGACGTTCTGGCGCGTCTACTTTCCGCTCACTGTACGCGGCGTGGCAACCGCCGGCCTGCTGGTTTTCATTGTGGCGCTTTCGTTCTTCATCACGCCAGCGCTGCTCGGCGGCCCCGCTCAGACCATGATCGGCCAGCTGGTCATCGAGCAGATCAACTCCTATCAAAACTGGCGGATGGGCAGCGCGCTTGCCGTCCTGCTTACACTCATGACCATGCTTGCCGTCTTCGTCTGCGATTGGTTGTTTTCGCTGTCGTCGGCCATGGGTAGCAGCTCGGCGCTGAAGGAACAGACGCGCAGACGGCGGATTG
Source organism: Rhizobium sp. ASV8 (assembly GCF_016429255.1). Taxonomy (GTDB): domain Bacteria; phylum Pseudomonadota; class Alphaproteobacteria; order Rhizobiales; family Rhizobiaceae; genus Rhizobium. The sequence goes on along the minus strand of NZ_JAELUG010000025.1, from coordinate 9,837 downwards.
GCCTGGCATTCGTGGCGCTGCTCGGCTCCTTCTTCGCAGCCTGCGAGCGGTATCTGCCGCTTCCGTCCCCAAAGAGAATTCTGCCGATCTATTGCTGGCTCTTGATCGCCGTGCTGCTGCTGCCGATCCTGGCCGTCGTTCCCATGGCCTTTACCAGCAGTACGTTCCTCTCCTTTCCTCCGTCAGGCTTCAGCTTTCGCTGGTTCGCCGAGTATTGGCAATCACCGCTCTGGCGAATGGCAACGTTGCGCTCCTTCGGGATCGGTCTCGCGACTGCGGCGCTGACGCTCGCCCTTGCCACATCGGCCGCATTCGCAACGGCACGCTCCAAGGGACGAATATCGAACGCCGCCTTTCTGATGTTCACCGCACCGATGATCGTGCCGCAATTGGTTATTGCGATCGCGATGTTCTACCTCTTCGCCAGCATGTCGCTGGTGGCGACCAACCTCGCCATCATCCTCGGCCATACCGTCATCGCGCTGCCAATCGTCTTTGTCGTCATGGTGACGGCCTTCAAGGGACATGACTGGCGGCTCGACGAGGCGGCTGCGACACTGGGAGGCAACCGGTTTCAGGTTATACGGCGCGTCACCCTGCCGCTCGTCAGCGTGTCGCTCGTCGTCGGCTTCATCACCGGCTTCCTCGAATCCTTCGAGGAGCTGACCATCGTCCTCTTTGTTGGTGGCGGGTTCGTGACCACCTTGCCGAAGCAGCTGTGGGATGACGTGTTCATGCAGGTCAGTCCGACCCTTGCGGCGGCGTCGACGGTCATTCTGGCAATCGTAACGCTGCTTTTCCTGACCATGGAGATCCTGCAGCGTAAGCAGCCATCGCATTGAGACCTTTTGCTCTGCTTGGGAATAGCGCAACAAGAACAAAGGCCGGCCCATCCATGGATAGGCCGGCCTTTGCGTTGATGCTGTATCGGCGCGCGAAATATGCGCGCTATCTGCGCCTCAATGGGCAGCGATGGTCCAGAAATAATAGGCAAGCGGGATGGCAAGGAGATACATGCCGATCGACACCTGCTTTGCTTCGCCCGACAGCACTTTGACGATGACGTAGAACAGCAGGCCTCCGGCAATACCGGTCCCGAAACTGTTCGAAACCAAGGTCAGCAAGACCATCATCAGGGCGGAGAGACCGTCTGAGAAGTTCTCGAGATCGACCTTCTTCAGAGCGCCGAACATCGACATGCCGACAAGGATCAGAGCCGGTGCGGTGGCGGCTGCCGGGATCATCAATGCGATGGGAGTGAAGAGCAGGGTGAGGGCGAACAGAGCCGCCGTTGCGATGGAGGCAAGGCCCGTGCGGCCGCCTACTTCGGCGCCAGTGGCGGATTCGACAAGTGCCGTGGCTGAGGGAATGCCAAGCAAAGGGCTGATCGTTGCCGCAATGGAATCGACCAGAAACGGCTTGCCCAGATCCTTCATATTGCCGGCTTCGTCGACCAGACCGGCCTTTGCACCGACTGCGAGCGTCGTGCCAAGCGTCGAGAAGAATTCCGAGGCGAAAAAGGCAAAGAGATAGGGGAAATACTGGATCTTGAGCGCGCCGAAGAAGTCGAGCTGCAGACCGATTTCGGAGATGCCGTGCGGTACGCCGAAAAATGTGGTCGGGAGCTTGGTGACGCCAAGCGGAATGCCCAGCAGCGTGCTTCCCAGAATAGCCCACAGGATCGGTCCCGGCACTTTCCGTCCTCGCAAAAAGACGGCCAGGAAAATCCCGAAAACGGCGATGATGGCTTGTCCCGAGCTGAAGGATCCGAGCATGAGCGCATGGCTCTTGGCGTTGACGTCTACAAGCCCCGCATTCTTGAAGCCAAGGAGGGCGATGAACAATCCGATCGCCGCGCCCAAGCCGAGTTTGATCTGGGCCGGCACCATGCGGGCGATGACCTGGCGCACACCCAACACGGTCAAAAGCACGAAAATGACGCTCGACCAGAACGAAATGGCAAGACCGGTCTGCCACGGAATATGTTCCACAGCCGCCATGGTCGGCCCGACCAGGACCGAGCCGCCGATACCGGGGCCAACCACGAAGGGCATGTTGGCATAGAGGGCCATGAACAGCGTCGCCCCGATGATGACGAGTATGGTCGCCGTCGTCGCGGCCGCGCGGTCGATACCGCCAGCCGAAAGCAGGGACGGGATGACCACGAGAAGGTAGGCAGCCGCAAGGAAGGAGGTGATGCCGGCAATCACCTCGGTTTTTGTATTGGTATTGCGTTCACGCATGCGAAAGTAGGTCTTCCACCGCGCCTCGGATGCTTCGCTTGGCTGCACAACATTCGTATTTGGGGCCATGTATGTATCTCCTAAGTCGGCAATCATTGCCGTGCAGCGAGTGACGTCAGTTTCGGCCTGCGGCCAGAAGTGGTCTGATTTCCAAGGTTGTGCCGTCGGTCAGCCCGAGGTCGGTGACGTGCGGGCCGGGATTGCAGGCAAGGCTGGCGCCGACGACCGCCTTGAAGGTACGAATTGGCGGCATCCAATCGGCGATCGCGTCGGCGGCCGAACGCAGCTTGGCGAAATCCTCGGCAACCTCTTGTGCTGGAGCATCCGACAACAGTCCGCAGACGGGCAGCGCAAGCAGAGCCGTCACTTTGCCGTCTGCAGCAGTTGCCATGCCGCCGCCCGCATCGATGACGGCATTGGCCGCTGCGGCCATGTCAGCGGGATTGCGGCCGAAGACGGTCAGGTTGTGGCTGTCATGCGATATCGTCGTTGCCAGCGCGCCGCGCCAATGGCCCCAGTCTTCCAGAATGCCGATAACAGGCGAGGGGTCTTTTCTGCCATGGCGATGGATGACCGCCATCAGGAGCATATTGTCAGGCAGGACAAGTTTGCCATCCTTCACCTCGACGGTGGCCTCTCCCCATTTTGTAAAGCGAGGGCTGACGACAGTATTGACGCGAGTCTCGGTCATGCCGGGCAAAGCAATGTCGAAATCGGCGGCGGAAACCTTGCCGAGCTTGAGGGTGTCACGATACGCATCCGCGCGCGCGCCACCTTGGATGATCTCGGACAGCCTGCCGCCATTGGCGACCTCGCGCCCAGATACGTAGACGCGATCGACCTTGATCTTTTCAAGGTCGGACAGGATGACGATATCGGCGCGTCGACCGGGAGCAATCAGTCCTAGATCATACCGATTGAGCCACATCGCAGCATTGAGCGTTGCGGCTCGAATGGCGTCGATCGGCCTCATGCCGTAGCCAATAAGGCGCCTGAGAACGGAGGACATCGCTCCGTCTCTCACCAGATCATCCGGAAAAACATCGTCCGTGCAGATCGTCAGCGTCTGCGGCAGATGCGACAGCTTCTTCAGCGCCTCGATCACACCGGGCAGGACATAATCATGCGAGCCGCGCAACTCGATGGTGAGACCAGCCCGCAATTTCGCCAGCAGGTCTTCTCCGGAAGTGATTTCATGATCCGATTGAATGCCGGCCGCGACGAAAGCCTGCAAATCAGCGCCTTCGAGGCCACGGGCGTGGCCACAGACCCGCTTGCCGCTGGCGAGCCCAGCCTCAACGACCCCACGCATTGGCTCGCTTCGCTCAAGCACACCACGCATGTTCATTACTTCTGCGACGCCCGAAATGTTGGGCCAGCTCAACATGGTCGCCATTTCGCCAGCGCGGAACTCGGCACCGGCAAGTTCCAGCCCGGGCGCCGAAGGAACGCAGGACGGCGCCAAGGTCAGAAAGCGCAGCGGCAGTTGCTTCGTTTCTTCCAGCGCCCATCGGATACCGTCGAGGCCGGCGACATTGCCGACTTCATGCGGATCCCAGCACACGGTCGTCGTGCCCTGCGGAACGACGGTTTCCGCATACCGCCTCGGCGTTACCATCGAGCTTTCGACATGCATATGCGTGTCGATGAAACCGGGCGCGATGAAGCGTCCCGAAGCATCGACGGTCCGGCTGGCGTCGGTCCTGCTTGCTGTAGGATGAACGCTCGCAATCAGCGGACCAACAAGGCCGACATCAGCCGGCCGCATCTCCGAGGTCGCAACATCGACGAGCGTGCCGCCGACGATCAGGACATCGAATGGTTCCAGCCCGAGGGCGGCCCGCACGGCCCGATCACGCAGGTCGGACGAATTGATATCTTGGGGTTCATTCGGCATTTTTGTCTCCCTGAGCGAAGGCCAAAGGCCGCGCGGTGGATTGCCTCACAACAAGTTCAGTCGGAAAAATTCTGCTGATGTCGGTTTCGCCGGCGACGAAGGAAAGTGCGTGCACTGCGACAGCCTCAAGATCCTGCCGCACAGTCGTCAGCGGTGGCGAGACGATCTGCGCCCACATCAGGTCATCGAAACCCGTTAGCGATAAATCATCCGGGATACGGTAACCCCGCTCGCGAACGGCAAGCGCAAAGCCAATGGCCAATGCGTCATAGGCGGCAGCGCAACCGCTAAAGCGAGTGAGGTCAAGTTCCCGACCGAGGATGTTTCCCGCCTCGAATGTCGCGTCGCTATGTTGCAACGTCGGCTCTATACCAGCCGAGAGGAAGGTTTCGCACATTCCTCCGACACGCTCGCTCGCGACCAACGAATTTTCCGGGCCGGCAAGCACAAGCAATTTGTCATGACCAAGTGCGAGCAAATGCTGCGCAATCTTGCGGCCGCCTTCGCGGTGATCGCTTGCCGCAACATTCCCAATGGTGACGGCGCTGTCGATCACGGCAACGGGAACCGCAACGCTGTCAGGCACGACCGTCGTGCCGCGGGTCGGAATGACGATCAATGCGTCGACGCCGCGGGCGATCATGTTTCTGATCTCGAAGTCCTGCTGCTGCGGGTCGCCCTGGCTATCCCCGACAAGAACGGCAAGGCCCCGCTGTTTGGCAGCCCGCTCAATGGCCTGTGCAAAGGCCGGAAACAAAGGTTGACCGATGTTCGGAACGAGCAAGCCCACCGTATTGCTCTTGCCGGTGCGCAGCGCGCGCGCCGTATGATCCGGCACATAGCCCAGTCTATCCGCCTCGGCCCTGATCTGCTCGATGAGTGCCGGAGAAACACGCCCTTTGCCGCGCAGGGCATTCGAGACGGTTGCGGTGGACACAGCCAGCCTGTCAGCAATTTCACGAATGGAAGAAGGGCGCGTTTCGCTCATTCCGGGCTGGTCTCGATGTCCTCTGATTAAACGATTAATCATGGGAGATTACTTTTGCAAGTGCTTATTTTCCCGTTTCGAGGCAAAGGCGGCGGCCAATCCATTCCGGTTGACCAACCCTCGGTAGCCCGACTTCTCATCGATCGCGCGACCCTTGTCCTCTGAGCCGCTCAAACGGCCCTTGAGTAAGAGTATGCCAAGGGAATACCGGGCCGATGCACCTACTGCAGCAGCTTGCGCAGATACCGGAACAAGGGATGGCTGCTCATGTTAGCGGACAGGTATGGAGGAGGTCGATGAGCCGATACACCGAGTTGAAAGGTCCCGGCGACGGCAAGGGCGTCCCTGTGCGGTGGACCATTCCACCTGGAGACGAACGTGGTCAGTCTCTGCTGTCGATTTCAATCCCCATGGAAATAGGGAATGAAACGGCCGGGCAGGCCGCTCTGTTTGATCTCTTTCCGTGTAAGCAACTCAACGCTTTGCGGCTCAGACAGCCATGCCGTACTCGTATCCGCCTCGAAGAGAAATCACGACTGCCGCCGAGAGAAAAGGGAGAGCGCCGGAAGCAGCCTGATCATGCTGCTGTCCGCCGCCCCATCCTTAGCCGGCGTTATCTCAACCCTCCGGCTTTACTTTTCCTTGAGGACCAACGCGCTCGTCAGATCGCCGAGCGGCTTCTGCTTATGGGCGGCAACCGCTGCGTCGCGAACCGTGATGCCATGGAGGGTCGGCAGCTCGAAGCGGTGCGTGATGAAGCGCAGGATCGAGGTCGTGTCCATCGGCGTGTGATCGACATATCCGTGCCGCGCATAGGGTGAGACGATAATGGCAGGGATACGCGAACCGGGGCCCCAGCGATCGCCCTTGGGCGGCGCGACATGATCCCAAAGACCGCCGTTCTCATCATAGGTGACAACGACCAGCATGTGCTGCCATTGCGGGCTCTTTTCGAGATGCGCAATCAGATCGGCAATGTGGGCGTCGCCCGCCTGGACATCTGCATAGCCGGAGTGTTCGTTGAGATTGCCTTGCGGCTTGTAGAAGGAAACCTGCGGCAGCGTGCCGCCGTCGATCGCCTTGATGAATTCGGCGCCGCCCAGGCCGCCGTCCCTCAGGTGTTCGGCTCGGGCAGGAGTGCCAGGAGCGAAGTTGGCATAATAGTTGAACGGCTGGTGATGATATTGAAGGTTCGGAATGGGTTCCTTGTTGCCGTTGTCGAGCACATCCTGCCAACCGCCGCCATACCACGCCCATGTCACATGCTTGAGGCTGAGCATGTCGCCGATGGTGGGCTCGGTCTGCGGCGGCAAGGTTGTCGGCTTGTTCGGGTCTGCGAGTGCCTTGTCGCCACCTGCCGCCGGACCGTTGCCGCTGGGCTGATAGGGCGGCTGCATCGTGTTCACGGCGTAGAAATCAGGAGTGAGGTTGCCGTCTCCGACGAATTTCGGAATGCCATCGACCGCGGATTTCGGCGAGTTAGGCGCAGCCTTGAGCGTTACCCCATCCGGCTCGACGACGGCGATGGAAGGCTTGGCGGCACTGGTATCGGCGTTGGGATAATAGGGCGCACAGGCGCAGATCAGCCATTGGTGGTTGAAGAAGGACCCGCCAAAAGCGCCCATGAAGAAATTGTCGGCCAGCACATATTTCTGGGCGACCTTCCACATCGCTGTCTTCGAGCCGTCCCAAAGGCTCATCGTCAGTGCGCCTGAATCCGCGTAAGCGACGAATTTGTCATTGCGTCCGCCGTCGATCTGCATCTGGTTCTGATAATAGCGGTGCCAGAGATCGCGCGTGATCGTATTGAGAGTGAGATTGAACCCCTTGGGATCGTCCGCATGGAACGGCCGATTGGGAAGATGCTCGGTCTCTGCCTGCGTTATCGGGGGTGTCACGCCTTTGGCAGTGAGTCCCTCCCAGATCGGCGGCAGTTCACGGAAGGGCTTGCCATCGCGGTCGCGCTGCGTACGTGCACCTACCGATGCTTTTGACAAGCCATTGGCACCAGGGAAGCTGCCATAGAGATTGTCGAAGCTTCGGTTTTCCGCATAAATCACCACGACAGTGTCGATTAATTTCAGATCGCTGGCGGCACTCTCGGCTGGTACTGCCTTTGTGCCGGAACTGCCGGCAAAAGCTGGGCCAAGAGCGGCCACGGAAAGACTTAACGTAAAGGCGGCCGTAGCAGTGATCGACTTCATTTGAACCTTCCTCCAGGATGTCGGTGGATGCGCCTCCACCTCGATAAGACAGCTTATCGGCGCGACTAGGCAACGCAAGCGTTAATGGAAATGATTCTAAAATGCGGCTACCGATGCTTCGAGACGAGATGCGATATTGCTGCGAGGAGACGTGGCCATAGCGATGCAACCGAAATTTCGCAGAGGGTTATGGCTAGGGGCAGGGACCGCCGCGGCATTCCTGCTGCTACTGACATCCGCGCACACGGGTCAGGCTCTGTCGCGCTCGGAGGTGCGACGGCAATCCCTGGCCTTGGCGGCACTTGGGAAGGCTCTCTTCTTCGATCCATCCCTCTCCGCTTCGGGCAAAATGGCCTGTTCTTCATGTCACGATCCCGGCCATGGTTTCGGGCCGGCTAATGATCTGGCAGTACAGCTCGGCGGCGGTGACCTGCAACGACCCGGGTTGCGGGCGGTGCCCTCGCTCAAATATCTACAGGTCGTCCCATCGTTCACGGAACACTTCTTCGAATCCGAGGATGAGGCCGACGAAAGCATAGACAACGGCCCCACTGGCGGCCTCACCTGGGATGGCCGGGTAGATCGCGGTCGTGAGCAGGCCAAGATCCCGCTGCTCTCCGATTTCGAGATGGGAAATAAAAGCGAAGTCGAGGTCGGACGACATGTGCTCGCAGCCGGTTATGGCAACGCGATCGCCGATATTGCCGGCCCGAACGCGCGTAAAGATCCCGCAATGGCCTTTCGCACTGCGCTTAAGGCGCTCGAAGTCTTTCAGCAGGATTATCGTGCCTTTTATCCTTACTCGAGCAAATACGACGCAGTACTGGCCGGCAACGCCGTGCTCACCCCGCAGGAGGCGAGGGGCCTGGAACTGTTCAACGCGCCTGAGAAGGGGAATTGCGCCTCCTGCCATATCAGCGAGCGCGGAAACGACGGCACGCCGCCTCAGTTTACCGACTATGGGTTGATCGCTATCGGCGTGCCACGCAATCGTGACATTCCCGCCAACAGGGATCCAGCATTCCATGACCTCGGCCTGTGCGGTCCTTTGCGTACCGACTTCCTAGGGCGCGAGGAATATTGTGGGCTTTTCCGCACGCCAACTTTGCGCAATGTCGCCTTGCGTAAAGTTTTCTTCCACAATGGTGGCATCCATTCGTTGAAGGATGCCGTCCGCTTTTATGTCGAGCGGGAGACCCATCCGGAGCGATGGTATTCCCGCAAGCCGGATGGCAGCGTCGACAAGTATGACGATCTTCCGGAAGAGGCGAAGGCGAACATCAATACCGATCCGCCCTTCGATCGTAAGGCTGGCGACGAGCCGGCATTATCACCGGCCGAGATCGATGATGTCGTCGCATTTCTCGGCACGCTCACCGATGGTTATGAGCCGCCAAAGTAAAGAGCGAAGCACTTGTTCTGCTTTACGTATGCTTCCGCATGGCTGGCAAATCGAGCAAGCCGGTAACAGTCTCAGCGCCCTTGCCGGAGACCTTCACGTTGCCCGCATCGTCTATTTCGAGTTCCGCTCCGTTCGAGAAACTGAGAGACCAGCCATCGCCGCGGTCCGTGCGGCGCCGGTCCGTCAGCTCAATACCGGAAGCGGTGACTACCGCAATTGCTTTATCGACATCCATAGCTGTCACCCAGTTGGTTTAGGATAGTGAACTGCTCCGAAGGCTTCAGCGCGCGCATGTCGGCTTCCCGTTGTTCCCATCCGATAAGGCCTGGCGTTTGCACCTGCCATATCGCTCATGAGGTTACATGCTGCCGGAAGGAATAACTTCTCGCGCTGATGATATCTTCGGCGATACCCAGGGTATGCAGTTTCGTCAGACCTGGCAATGCGTGCCTGACATGGCGCGTTCGTATTCGTTGGCGACAAACGATCCCGCCTCGACTCAGCCACCACCCAGTTGTTTGCCAGCTGCGTCCAGTTTAGTTCCATAACAAAACTTATCTGATTTTATGTTGTAGCGGGGTACATTCTATTTCCAAGTGCGACATGCCAATGATTTCAATGGTTTCGCTTTGGAGATTTTGCCATGTCTCGCTGCTATAAGCAATTGACCCTCGCCGATCGGCGCCGCCTTCATCATCTTGTCGAGCGCAAGGTTTCGATCAATGAGATGGCGCGCCAGCTCGGCCGCCACCGCTCGACCATCTACCATGAGATCCGTCGCAATACCTTTCGAGATCACGAGCTTCCTGAATACAGTGGTTACTTCTCGACAGTTGCTGATGACATCGCCAAAGAGCGGCGTCGACGCTTGAGAAAGCTCCGTCGCCATCCGCATTTGCGTCGCATGGTGATTGAGAAACTGCAGGCCTATTGGTCACCGGAGCAGATTGCCGGCCGTCTGCTGGCCGACAGCGTCAGCCTGGTTCGCATCTGCGCCGAGACCATCTACCGCTTCATCTACAGCAAGGAAGATTACGGGCTTGGCCTCTATCGATATCTGCCCGAGGCGCGCCGCAAACGCCGCCCGCGTGGATCGAGGAAGC
>NZ_JAELUG010000258.1 GCF_016429255.1 Rhizobium sp. ASV8 | reverse complement strand
AGCCTGCAGACACAGAACTTCTGGATGCTCGATGCCAGCATGCTCCTCAACATCGAGGGCGATGGACAGAAATCCGTCGGCGCTAAACTCGCCGCAGCCAAGAAGTTCTGAAGCAGCAGACGAAGCTGAGCCCACGCAGCAAAGGCGCCCTCGCATGATCATGCGGGGGCTCTGTTTTCGAAGCGGGATGTGATAATTTCTACCTGATTGTTCATACCCTTATACCGTCATTGTTCGACAGTGGACATTACGTCCCGTCTTGCCGATCCGTATGAGCGAAGTTTGCCGATGACGATGCATGTCTGCATCGGGCCCTGCCGCTTGAACAGTGCTGGTGACCTGGCTAAGTTGTGGTCCGCACTTATCAGGTTACGCTCATCGAGCATGGCGATGAATACCTTCCTTGCATTGATGCGATTTATCCTGTTCGAACCAAATCGGTGACTTGTTACCATCGCCGCGATAAAAGCCCTTTGCCGAAGGCACCTCAGCCTTCTGTCGCGACATCGTCGAGTGACCATTGGAGGGGGACGGCTGATGAATATCAAGCAATTGGAAGTGCTGCGCACGCTGCTTGCCACCGGTTCTACCATTGCAACAGCAAAGGCGATGGGTTTCAGCCAATCCGGCGTGAGCCGCATGTTGCAGCAACTGGAAAGTGATCTCGCCGTCACGCTCTTCGTTCGCGACAAGGGGCGATTGATCGCGACGCCGGAGGCGATGGTTCTCTCCCGCGATGCTGAGAACATCCTGCTCGCAGTCGAGCGCATGTCTGGCCATGCCGAAGATTTACGCAACGGCGCCTCGGGGCCAGACATCGTCCGCATTGGCCTGCCGAGCAGCATGTGGGAAAATTTCGCGCCGGCTATGCTGATAGACTACGTGCGTGATTTCCCCGGTGTGCGCATAGAAACCTTCTTTGAATCGACAATGGCCATCAGCAAGCTGGTCGAGGAGCGTGTCATCGATCTCGGTTTCCTCAGAATGGAGGGCGAGATCGGACCTGGCATCGACATCGAAAAGGTCGCCAGTGGCGAAAGCGTGTGTGTCGTTCCCAAGGATCATCCGCTTGCCGAACTCGACGAAATCACAGTCAAGGACCTCCGTAACATTCCCCTTATACTGATCGGTCGGCAGCGGCCGAACCGCATGGTGCTCGATCAGGCCTTTGCCCGCGCCGGGGTCAAGCAGATGGTCAAGGTTGAGACCCACACGAACAGCTCCGCCTGTTCCTATGTGGCGCATGGCCTCGGGGTTACCATTATCAGCAGCTTCTATGCCAACCTCTACCGCCATCTTCCTGTCGTGCATCGTCCCTTTGTGCCGCGTTCCACACAGGCCTTTGGACTGGCCAAGGCTGCTGGTGTTCCGCTCTCCATCGCAGCCCAGGCGTTGAGCGACGCGCTGAAGAAACAGATCCTGCTGTCCCAGAGCGCGAATGGCTCTGCTTGACGCGACGTGCCGGCGTCCGACATTGATGCACAGGCTGCGTCGGAGTCTGCATAAGTCTATGACAGAATCGCATAATATTGCGCCACTTTCCGCAATCCGTCATAGTTACGAATAATGAAATCGATGGTGGCCGACGAAAAGCGACCTCCAATCGTGGGGACAGAATGCTGAGATTTATCCTAAGCCGTCTAGTGATGGCGCTTCCGACAATCGCGCTCGTTGCGGTGACGGTCTTTGCGCTGATCCGTTTCATTCCCGGCGATCCCGCAGCACTCATGCTCGGGGATATGGCACAGCCCGACCAGATTGCCGCGATGCGCACCGAGCTCGGTCTCGACAAATCGATGCCGCAGCAATTCGTCATCTGGGCAGGCAATGTCCTGCAAGGCGACTTTGGCAAATCGATCGTCAATGGCGAAGCTGTGTTGCCACTCGTCGCATCGCGTTTTCTGGTCAGTGCTGAAATCGTCGTTGTCGCCGTTTTCCTGGCCAGTCTGATTGCCGTTCCGGCCGGTTTGATCGCGGCGTGGCGCCAAAACAGTTTGACCGATCTGGCATTGGTCGGAACCGCGACCGTGCTGCTTTCCATTCCCACCTTTTGGCTGGGACTACTGCTGCTTCTCCTCTTCGGCCTCAAGCTCGGCTGGCTGCCGGTCTTGGGTTACGTGTCGATCGGCGATAATGTCGTTGGTGGCCTGCTCTATCTCGTCTTGCCCATCATGACGCTTGTCATCCATGAGATGGGTGTGCTGATCCGCATGGCGCGCGCCTCGACGCTGGAAGTGCTGCGGCTCGACTACATCACCCATGCACGGGCCAAGGGGCTTTCTGAGAGCGCAGTCCTTTGGCGCCACGCCTTCAAGAACGCGTTCGGGCCGACCTGGACGATGATTGGTCTTATCCTCGGCAACCTGCTGGGCGGAATTGCTGTGATCGAGACGGTGTTCACCATTCCCGGTCTTGGCCGGTTGATGGTCGATAGCATTTTTGCGCGCGACTACCCGGTCATTCAAGGCTGCCTGCTATTTGTTGCGCTGTCCTACGTTCTGGTCAATGTCGTCGTCGACCTTCTCTATCCCCTGTTTGATCCGCGTGTGGTTGCCGAATGAAGACACTTACTCTCAACGGCCTGGTTGGCGGCATCCTCGTAGCCATCCTGCTTGTCACCGCCGCGGTCGGATTGTTTTGGACGCCCTTTGACCCGACAAAGCTCTCGTTTACCGCGCGGCTTGTCGCACCGAGCGCCGTCCATCCTCTGGGGACTGACGAGTTTGGCCGCGATGTGCTGAGCCGCCTGATGGTCGGCGCGCGTGCAAGCGTCTGGATCGGTGCGCTCACGGTTGTTTTGGCAACCGTCTTCGGCACCTTGATCGGTCTTGTCAGTGGCTATGTCCGCGGCTGGGCGGACG
>NZ_JAELUG010000257.1 GCF_016429255.1 Rhizobium sp. ASV8 | reverse complement strand
TACCACGAGCCTTCTCTTCCGGAGCAGCGTCGATCTGGTCGTACGCCTTGAACTCGCCGAAGTACTTCGTGATCGCTGCTGTCAGCGACGTCTTGCCGTGGTCAACGTGCCCAATCGTACCAATGTTGACGTGAGGCTTATTGCGCTCAAACTTACTCTTTGCCATTTGAATGCTTCCTATGAACGTAATGAGTGACCCCGGCGAACCGGTTTAGTGCCGCCGTTTAAGGCTTTCGTCGCGTTTGCGCAAGACTTAATTACAGGGGCCATTCCGGGCGAAGCTTTGCCGCTGGCCGAGGACCCCCGACCTTCGACTTTCCTTCGCCGCGCAAGATTCGCCGACCGATCCGGAAAGACAAAAAAGCATTTGCCGGTTCAGTCGCTTAGATAGGGAAGCGCAGACAAGAATTCCAGTGGCGGGCGCCGGGATGAAAGCATCCTTGCAAAGGGGATAGCCGTCAAAGCGGAGCGCCCTCTCCCGATGGGAAAGGGCGCAAAATAATTAAACGGCTATGGATCGTCACCAATCGCGACGCTTTACCGGTTGAGGCCGGCAGATGCCGTTCACCAATGCTTGACGCTATCAGTCCAGAAGATCGGCCGGCACCTTGCCGCCATTGTCGGCAAGCTTCTGCAGAAGTGCCTTGTGAAGGAAAACATTCATCTTGGCGGAATCGCCAGCATCGCCGGTGTAGCCAAGTTCCTGCGCCAGTTCCTTACGCTCGGAAAGGCTCGCATCCATGCCGAGCGCCTTCATCAGATCGACGATCGAATGTTTCCAGTCGAGCTTCTGCCCGCTCTTCTTGACGGCCGCGTCGAGGATCGAGGCGATGTCCACCGGAGCTGACGGCGCGCTGGTCGCCGGCGATGTGGCCGCCGTGGTAGACGAAGGAGCCGGCGTCGGCGCAGGCGCCGGATTGGCAGTTGCAGCGGTGGTGGTCGGTGCAGGAGCAGCCTCGGCAGCCTTTGCCTGTCCCCAGATTGCACCCTTGATCTTGTCGAAGATACCCATTTGCGCTCTCCCGTTTCGGTTGCCTGAGCAATATCTATCGCTCGCAGGGATTTAAGCAACCCTTCGTGTCAATTATGCAAAGCGGAGGTGGAGGCAAGTCACTAAGCTGCATCGTCTGCTTCGAAACCGCTGAATTGGACAAAGTCATTCAAGCGCCACGGGATCCAGGGAGAGATCCTCTTTTTATATGCAAGCGACGCATAATGCGGGTGATGCCAGCGAAGAATATCAGAGTGATTGCGACTCCCAGACCCTTGGAGAGAGGCTCGAGCCAACCAGCCATAACCCCAAGAGCTCTAAACTCTGCCCATTGAAGCGCATATGCGATCACGCCGAAGAGCACTGCCAAGGTTATCGCATATGCGGCCCCTTTTTCCCTCCATGCCACAATGATGACTACGGCGAGCATCACGTAAAAAGCTGGAGAGAGGAGAGATAAAAGTACACCGCCCGCTAAAATAACAAGAACTGATATGGTCAGAGACATCATTATCGCCTGCTGGTTTGATCTATCTGGTTCGGACACGAGCGTATGAACAACGAATAGGGTGGATTTGAAAATGACGCGGCCCTTGCCCGAGTCTTCCCTAAATTCGTCGGCTGATTAGCCTGAGAACGCCCCTTGCACGAAGATTAGCAAGCAGGAGTTGAAAAAACCTTGATGGACTCGCCATATTCGAAGGAATGCGGAGCATCCGAGGCGAGCGGTGATGATAGAAATCGCTAAAGCCACTCCGATCGCTTGAACAAGAAGCAATCAGATAAAGGAATTCGAGCTAAGCACGCTCAAAAAGCCAAGTCACGGCATGACCAGACACAGGCATGTGGCAAAGTGCGGCGTTTTGAAATCTTGGAGCGGGTAGCGGGAATCGAACCCGCGTATTCAGCTTGGAAGGCTGCTGCTCTACCATTGAGCTATACCCGCGGGTGGTCAAGATCCGGTCCGGAATGGTGGAGGGAGTTGGATTTGAACCAACGTAGGCTGAGCCAACGGATTTACAGTCCGTCCCCTTTAACCACTCGGGCATCCCTCCAGTATTCCGACTGGATCTTGCGACCAAGCTTGCTAGATGTTGGCGTCGCCGCCGTCGTCTGCGCCGCGTATATGACCGGACGAATTCCTTCTGTCAACACAAGGAATTCGCAAAAATGACGAAAAAATTTCAGCCTGTGGGAAAAGTCCGCCGCCGAAAGAGGACTATGCGCCCAGGAAGCCGCTGGTTATAAAGCCGCATGAGCAAAGATAAAACATCCGGCCGCTCCGGCCCAGACAATACCGCCGGCGACAAGTCCGCCAAGGACACGCACTATGCCACCCTGCGCCGCGCTCATCGCGACGCAAAACGCGAACGCGGTGAAATTCCGACGCCAGCACCGCAGAAGCGCAAGCGGGCCGGCGCAGACGATTGGAAGCCGCCGGCGCTCGCGCCCGACCAGGTCCTCTTATATGGCCTGCACACGGTGCGCGCGGCTCTCAGCAATCCCGAGCGCAAGAATATCAAGCTGTCGACGACGCAGAATGCGCTGGTGCGGCTGGAAGTCGGTCCGGTCGATTCGCTCGGTATTCCTGTCGAGATCGTCTCGCCGCAGGATATCGACAAGGTGCTTGGCCCTGAAGCGATCCACCAGGGCGTGATGCTGGAGACGCGTCCCCTGCCCGTTCGCCGCCTCGAAGCGCTGAAGGGCAGCCCGTTGCTGCTCGTTCTCGATCAGGTGACTGATCCGCACAATGTCGGCGCGATCATGCGCTCGGCCGTGGCCTTCGATGCCGGCGCCGTCATCACCACCCAGCGCCATAGCCCGACCGAATCAGGCGTATTGGCGAAATCCGCCTCCGGGGCGCTTGAGCTGATACCTTATATACAGATCACCAATCTTGCCGATGCGCTCGGCGAGCTGCATCGGCTCGGCTTCACGACGATCGGCCTTGATTCGGAAGGTCCGGCACCGCTTGAAAGCACGTTCAGCGGCGAGAAGGTCGCGCTCGTGCTCGGCTCGGAAGGCAAGGGGCTTCGCCAGAAAACGCGGGAAACGGTCGACGCGCTGGCACGGCTCGATATGCCG
>NZ_JAELUG010000256.1 GCF_016429255.1 Rhizobium sp. ASV8 | reverse complement strand
CAAAGCCTCATATTGACCCCTGGAAAGACGCATCGTCCCATCCTGTACCTTGGGCCAGGCAAAGTTTCCATGTTCAAGAATTTTGTAGGTTAGCACCATTCCGGTGCCATCCCACACCAGGATCTTCGTATCCATCCGAGCAGGGCCGCAGGATTTTGAGCGCCGCGCGTGGTAATGTCGGTTCATGGAGATCGATGAGGACAAGATCGACGATGCGGTTTTGGCGCTGCTGTGGCTGACGCTGCATAACGAGCGTTGTGCATGGAAGGGCTTCGACTGGGCAGCGACGGATCGGCTTCACAAGAAGGGCTTGATCGGCGACCCGGTCAACAAGTCGAAGTCATTGATCCTGACCGATGACGGCTTGGCGCGTTCGCAAGCATTGTTCCGGGAGCTGTTTACGCGGCCGCCGCAATAGCCGCCCCTTTGTGCGACTTCCATTGCCAAGGCAGCAGTTCGTGCAGGCGGGAGACAGGAAAATCGGCGATGCGGGCGAACACATCGCCGAGCCACGCCTTTGGGTCGACGTCGTTGAGACGGCAGGTCGTGATGACGGAGAGCATGATGGCGGCTCGATCGGCGCCACGCTGGGAACCGGCGAAGGTCCAGTTGCGGCGCCCGAGTGCAATTCCTCTCAGAGCGCGCTCGGCCGTATTGTTCGTGAGACAAACCCGGCCATCTTCCAGGAAACGGGCAAAACCATCCCATCGCTTCAGCATGTAATCGATCGGCTCGATCACCTCGGACGATTTGCTGAGCGTGGCGCGCTCCCGTTTCAGCCACTCGTGCATGTCATCGAACAGCGGCTTGCTCTTTTCCTGCCGCACGGCCAGTCGTTCTGCGGCGCTCAATCCATTGATCTCGCGCTCGATCTCGAACAGCGCATCGTATCGTTGGACGGCTTCCAGGGCGATCGGCGAGATCGGCTTGCCTTTGCGTTTGCGGTCGCGGGCATTTTTCTGGATATCGGCAAGTTCAAAGAATTTGCGCCGCGCATGCGCATGGCAAAAGGCGAATGTGATCGGTACCGCTTTCTTTTCGGCGACACTGAGCGGCTCGAAGCCATTGTAACAATCACTCTGCAAAATGCCGCCAAACTCGGCCAGGTGCTTCTGCGGATGCTCGCCGCGCCGGTCGCTCGAAGCATAGTATATGGCCGCCGGCGCTGCCACGCCGCCGTAGGGCCGATCATCGCGCACGTAGGTCCATATTCGCCCCGTCGTGCATTTGTCTTTGGCCTGGATGGGAATGGTGGTGTCATCGCCAAAAAGGCGCTCGGCCGCGAAGACATGCGTCTCGATCAGATCAAAGATCGGCATGAGCGCGGCTGTTCCATACCCGACCTGGTCGGCCAGCGTCGAGGTCGAAAGCTCGATGCCCTCGCATTTGAACCGGGTGCTCTGGCGGTTGAGAGGGCTGTGCATTCCAAACTTCTCAAACAGGATCGTCGCCAGCAGATTGGGACCGATGAAGCCACGCGGCGTGGAATGGAACGGCGCCGGCGGCTGGCTGATCGCCTCGCAGTCGCGGCAGGTAAATTTCTCCCGCACCGTCTCGATCACTTTGAACCGGCGCGGAACCTCCTCGAGCGTCTCAGTGACGTCCTCGCCCAGTTTCGACAGGCGCGACCCGCCGCAGCATGCACAGGTAACTGGGGGATCGATCACCACGCGCTCACGCTCGATATCCTCCGGCCACGGCTTGCGGAGCGGCCGTTTGCGCGTGAACGAACGCACGCTCGCAGTCTTGGCGGCCGCCGCCTGCGACACAAGCTCATCCTCCGTCGCCGCCATCACCAGCTCTTCGAGCTGCAATTCCATCTGGTCGATCAGGCGCGCCGTGCGCTCGGATCGCCGACCGCGTAGTTCGCGCCTCAGCTTCTCGATCGCCAGCTCCAGTTTGGCAATCAAGGCCTCACTGTCCGACAGCATGGCCTGCGCATTGGCGGCTTGCGCCACCGCAATGTCGCGCTCGGCGACAACCACATCGCGTTCAGCCTGCAACATCTCACGCTCGGAAAGCAGCGCCAGATAGGCGCTCGCAAGGTCCGCAGGAAGATCCACAGGCTTCGAGGTCATGAAGCCATTCGATCAGATTCACTCAATATTTTCAATGTAATAATGCTATCCGACCCGTGTCGGACGCCAGGTTTCCTGCGGGTTGCGCCAGTCGATCCCGGACAACAAATAAGACAATTGCGCCGGTGAGATCGCTACCGCACCGCCCTCCACATTCGGCCAGATGAACCGGCCCTTCTCCAGCCGCCGGGTAAACAGGCACGCGCCTAGACCATCATGCCAGATGATCTTCAAAATATCCGATCTACGCCCCCTGAAGACGAAGAGATGCCCCGACAAAGGATCATGCTTCAGAACCTCTTGCACCCGAAGCGCCAGGGAGGGAAAGCCGCAGCGCATGTCCGTATACCCCGTCGAAAGCCACACCTTGACGCCTGTTCCCATCGGAAACGGATTCACCGCAGCGCCTCCAGCCCGCGCAGGATCCGAAGGAGCGCCTCAACGTCGACATCGCGTCCCACGATCACACGGCGACCATTGGCGCTGACAACCTCCATAAGCCCACTTTGTGTCGTCGAAGAATTGGCCGGCGCAACAACCGGCATGTCTGGCTCCGGGACCAACAGTGCAGGAATAAACCCTTCACTCCCCCGGCCATTGCCAAGCCGTCCCTCGCGAGCTGCTTTACGCCAATCGTTCAACTGAAAGCGTGTGATCCCATGCCGACGGGCTGTTGCCGTCACCTGACGCGGCGCGGAATAACTCTCCGCCACGATCGCAAGTTTGGCCTCGTTGCTGAAACGCCGCCGCCGCCCGCTATCGACAATCTCCATACGGCTCACTTGCGGCCGCTTCTCTATCGTAAATTCCACGGTTCTCACACTGTCTATATTGGTCTATATTGACGTCCATATAGACAGAACATCCAGTTCGCCTCACTTCTCAGCAAGGCGGCCCTCCTCGGAGGCGTACGGATCTTCAGGCGATCCCCGCGCTTCGACCGGAAGATCACCGTCACCCCGGAATGCGGGTCGAGCTTCAACTCGGTCTGCACCATCAGAGCCAGCGCCTGATGCCCACAGCGGAAGTCCACCGGCCG
>NZ_JAELUG010000255.1 GCF_016429255.1 Rhizobium sp. ASV8 | reverse complement strand
GCGTCAGGACGAGGTTGTCGCCGTCGGCCTTGATGTCCTTGATCGACTTCATGACACCGAGTGCGCCCGATTCCGATTTCGAATCGGTATGGCGCTTGAGCGTGGCAACGACGTCGTCGATCGTCAGATCCTTGCCGTTGTGGAACTTCACGCCCTTGCGGATCTTGAAGGTCCAGGTCGCGGCATCCTTTGACGGCTCCCAGGATTCCGCGAGCGAGGGAACGGCAGCACCCGTCAACGGATGCGATTCCACCAGCATGTCGCCCCAGCAACGGCCGATACAGAACATGACCTGAGACAGGAATTTCGCCGGATCCTTGGAATCGGTCGCAGCACCGCCTTCAAGGCCGAGCTTCAGATGACCGCCGCGCTTCGGTTCGGCTGCCATTGCACTTTCGGTAAAGAGCTTGTCGGCGAGTGCCAAAGTCACGCCGGCTGCCATTGCACGTCCCATGAATTCGCGGCGGTTGAGGCCACCGGACGTGACGCGATTTGCCAAATACTTTGTATAGTCGTTCATTCCCCTGTTCCTTCTTTTTGTCGTGTTGACAGAATTCTCGGACAGCGCGCCTCAGGAAACGGTTTCCTCTTCCGCCTGACGCCTGATGTCCGTGACCATGTGGGAAAAATGCTGCGGTTGCCGCCGCCCCTATTTTCCTTTCCAGATTGGGGCTCGCTTCTCGGCGAAAGCCCGGGCACCTTCCAATTGATCCTCGCTCGAATAGAGAATGTCGACGGTCGCAAACTGCCGTTTGGTGATCTTGTTCATGGCAGTCTGAAATGTCGCTCCCTCAGCTTCGCGCACGATTTCCTTTATGGCTGCGTAGACGAGCGGTGGCCCGCTTGCGAGCAGGCGTGCCAGCTCCCACGCCCTGTCCATCAGCCTGCCGGCGACGACGATCTCGTTGACGAAGCCCCAGCGATGCGCCTCTTCAACGTCGAGCCACCGGCCTGTCAGCAACATGTCCATCGCGATGTGATACGGAATGCGTTTCGGCAATTTGATCGATGCCGCATCGGCAACGGTGCCCGAACGGATTTCCGGCAGTGCAAAGGTCGCATGGGGCGCGGCTATGATCAGATCTGCCGAAAGTGCGATCTCCAGGCCACCGCCGCAACAGATGCCGTTGACAGCACAGATAACCGGCTTGTTGAGATCACGCAGTTCCTGCAGGCCGCCGAAGCCACCGACGCCATAGTCGCCATCCACCGCGTCTCCGGCCGCTGCGGCTTTCAAATCCCAGCCGGCAGAAAAGAACTTCTCGCCAGCACCAGTGACGATCGCCACCCGCAAATCTGGATTGTCGCGAAAGTCGCGAAAAATCAGTCCCATCTTGCGGCTTGTTTCCAGATCGATGGCATTCGCCTTCGGCCGGTCAACGACAACCTCGAGGATGCCATCATCGCATCGGGTTCGAATGGGGTCCTGCAACTTCTGCTACCTCCTTCGCCGAATGAGGGCATCCGCAGCGACGACGCCACCGGACCCAGCCAAAACCATCAAGGGATTAATGTCCAGTTCCTCGATCCGCGCGGCGTTCTTTACGACATATTCTGCCGCCGATACGACGGCATCGGCGACGGTTTCGAGGCTGCTGCTTGAATTGCCACGATAGCCTTCTATCAGCTTGCGGACTTTGAGCTGCGAAATCCGGTCCAATACCTCGGCTTTCGTGGCCGGAAGCGTCAAAACGACAGAATCCTCCAGCAATTCCACGAGAATTCCGCCCGCACCGACCGTCAGGGTCAGCCCGACGACGGGATCTCGGACTGCACCGACGATCAATTCTGCAAGAGGACGATCGACCATGCGTTCAACGAGAAATCCGCGCGCCACATGGCTCATGCCTTCCGCCGCGTCTTTGACGGCACTTCTATCGCATAGGTTGAGTTTGACCGCACCGACATCGGATTTATGTTCGACGCCGAGCGCCTTAAGTGCGACAGGGAAGCCGAGCTCCTCTGCGCGATCGGCCGCTTCACTTGCCGTGGCCGCGGTCTTGCCGAGGGGCACGGCAAGGCCTGCCGCCGCAAGCTCAACCTTGGCTGCAGCTTCGCTCAGAGTCTCGATTTCACCGGCATCGGCTTGCGCATCGAGGAGCGGCAAGGGTCGCGTTTTTTTCCAAGCGCTGGCTATTCCGCTTGCAATCTCTGCTGCCGCCAAAGCCTCGCTGATGCCGCAGAGCGGCACGATGTCGGCTTCGATCAATTGCCGGGCGATGGCTTCCGGCATGTTTTCCGGCAGCGTTGCCAAGATGGCGGCGCGCGCACGCGTCTGCTTTGCAGCCGCGATAACGGCCGAGACGGTGATCATCCAGTCTGCGCCATCGCAGCGGTCTTCGCGCGGAAAGTCGAGCACGAGTAGATTGAGGGCGTAGCCGCCGGCGAACATGGCACTGAAGGCCTTCGTCTGGCGCTCCAAGTCGCCCCAAACGAAAGTATGATAGTCGAGCGGATTTGAGAGCGTCACCATCTGTCCGAGGCTCGCGCGCAAAGCTGGCAGCTGTTCGGCCTTCAAGGCGCGGAACTCGACATGGCGGCCGACGGCCGCGTCAGCCATCAGCGATGCCTCGCCGCCAGAACAGCTCATCGATGAGATCGCATTGCTGTCGAGCGGACCTGCGACATGCAGGAGTTTCAGCGTTTCGATGAGTTCCGCAAGCGTTGCGACGCGACCGATGCCAAGACGATCAAGAACGGCGTCGGCAACCGCGTCGCTGCCGGCGAGCGAGGCCGTGTGCGAGACGGTGGCACGCTGGGCCTGTTCGGATTTGCCGACCTTCAGCGCGACGACGGGCTTCTTCAACTCCCTTGCACGCATCGCAAGTGCTTCAAGCGCCTTGATGTCGCCGAAGCCTTCGATATGCAGGCCGACGGCGGTGACACGAGGATCCGCGAGAACGGCCTGGGCAAGATCCGACAACCCGGTCTGCGCCTGATTGCCTGCCGTCATCAGATAGCTGATGGGTAGGCCGCGTCTTTGCATGCTCAGATTGATGGCGATGTTGGAAGATTGCGTGAGGATGGCAACACCGCGCTCGCTTCGTACTATGCCATGCTGATCTGGCCAGAGCAGCGCGCCGTCGAGCCCGTTGATCATGCCGTAGCAGTTCGGCCCGACAATCGGCATGGCACCGGCTGCTTCGACCAGAGCCCGCTGCAGATCC
>NZ_JAELUG010000254.1 GCF_016429255.1 Rhizobium sp. ASV8 | reverse complement strand
GGTCCAGGGGTTCCGACGAAGATTCGACAAGATCTTCACCATGCGCACCGGCTATGACACACTCGATAAGCTGCTTGAGCGGCTGCACCGACGCAAGGGCGAATTGCTCAAGGTTCTCGAGCATCCAGGAATCCCTCTGCATACCAACGCGTCGGAGAACGACTTGCGGACCTTCGTCACTAAACGAAAGGTCTCCGGCGGTACTATCAGCCGAGACGGCCGCATCTCCCGCGATACCATGCTCGGGTTGATGAAGACCTGCAAAAAGCTCGGTCTCTCCTTCTACCAGTATATCGGCGATCGGCTCGGCATCGACGGTCACGTCGTCCCACCGCTGGCAGGCCTTGTTGCCGCTAAAGCTTGAGCTCCGCATCCTGCTTTCAACGTCGACAGCTACTGTTCCGCAACGACGTTCAATCCAAGCGGCGCCTCGCGTCCTCCTCCCAACTATGATAGAAACTCGTCAGAGGCCGAATTGCACATCGATGTTGCCTTGCCTCCCAATTAGCCCCTTTTACCCAGATCTCGGGTGCCATTTTCAGATTTGCGCTATATTAACCATATGAATTAACGCTGTTCTCTTGCCTTACTGAAGCAAAACTGCTTTTTGCTTCCGCTGCTCAGACGGCATTTTTCCACGTGTATCACCATCGATAATAATCAAGTATCGATAGTTAGCCATCCGACGCGATTTTCTTGCCATCTCTGGCAGGAATCGCTATATCTGACGGGATCTCGATAGAGGAAAGCCGATGTCTGAAACACAACTCTCCGTCCGCAGCACAAAGGCGAGGGACCTGGCCCATGCGTTGGCGCGCCGCACCGGTCAGCCGATTAACCGGCTTGTTGAACTGGCCCTTGAGCACTACGACCAGGAACTACGGCAAAAGCCGACACAGACGCCAGCCGACACGCTTTGGGATTTAATGGCGGAGGGCCGACGATCTGTGCCACCCGGCACCACCTCCGCCCATGATGATCTTTACGACGAAAACGGTTTGCCGAAATGATCGCTGTCGATACATCGGTGATTGTGGCGACGTCACTGGGAGAGCCTGAAGCCGAGCGGTTTCATGCGCTCGTCACCCGTGAGGAAGTCGTCATTGGCTGGCCGACCTTGCTTGAGGTCCGAATGGTACTAACCGGCAAGAGCTTTCCCAACGCCGCAACCATCATTTCACAGCTCGTGGCGTTGCCAAATGTGACCACGGTGGCCTTTGGCGAGCGGCATTATTATGTTGCTGAAAAGGCCTTCGATCTATTTGGCAAAGGTCGCCATCCAGCGGGACTTAATATGGGCGACTGCTATTCATACGCCGTTGCCGCAATCGCCAAGGCGCCCCTGCTATTCAAGGGGAATGATTTCGGGCGGACGGACATGAAGTGTCATCCCGCATCAGCTACTCAATGACAAGCAAAGCAGTCGTCCATCCCTCCCCCGTCGATCCGGTGCTGCTCCGCGCCGAAGAACTCGATGCTCTCGACGCCATCCTGCCCTTTGCCAGGCGCGATCAATTGGCGGCGTTGTTGACCGATGACGACGTCGCCACCCTCAAGCATCTGGCCAAGGAGGGCATGGGCGAGAACACGCTCAGGGCGCTTGCCTCTGATCTCGGTTATCTCGAGGCCTGGTGCGAGCTAGCGACCGGCACACCCCTCCCCTGGCCGGCGCCGGAAAGCCTATTGCTGAAATTCGTCGCCCATCATCTCTGGGACCCCGTCAAACGCGCCGAGGATCGCCATCACGGCATGCCTGATGATGTCGACACGGGATTGCGAATGCAAGGACTGCTGCGCGCCCAGGGTCCGCATGCACCCGACACAGTGCGCCGGCGGCTAACCTCGTGGTCGATCCTGACGCGTTGGCGTGGGCTGTTGGGAGCATTCTCGGCGCCATCTCTGAAAACCGCATTGCGGCTGGCTGTGCGCGCAACGCCACGGCAACGTCGACGCAAAAGCAGACAAGCGGTCACCGGCGATGTTCTGGCAAAACTGCTGGCCACCTGTGCTGGCGATCGCCTTGTCGATATCCGCGATCGCGCTCTACTCCTGGCCGCATTTGCCTCCGGCGGTCGCCGGCGGTCCGAAGTCGCCAATCTTCGGATCGAGGATCTGGTCGACGAGGAACCGGTGTATGCAGACCCGCGGAATTCGGCATCCCCTCTCCTGCCCTGCATCACCATCAATCTCGGCCGTACCAAGACCACGACCGCAGAAGATCAGGCCCATGCCGTTCTGATCGGCCGGCCGGTCATTGCACTGAAGCAATGGTTGGCGGATGCCAGGATCGACACCGGACCGGTGTTCCGGCGCATCGACCAATGGGGCAATATCGATCGGCGTGCGTTGACGCCGCAGTCGGTTAATCTCATTCTGAAGGCTCGGTGCAAACAGGCCAGTCTCGATCCTGAGATGTTTTCGGCGCACGGGCTGCGGTCCGGCTATCTGACGGAGGCAGCCAACCGCGGCGTGCCGCTACAGGAAGCCATGCAACAGTCCCAGCATAGGTCGGTGACGCAGGCGGCGAGCTATTACAACAACGCCGAACGAAAGAACGGACGCGCCGCAAGGCTCGTTACCTAACCGACAAGAGAGGCGTATCGGATGCGGTATTCGGGCGGACAGCTTGTGACGGTAGGCGATCGGGTGCTGGTCGACGGAATGCAAGGGGTAGTCGTTTGCGATTTCGACAGCCGGACGTTTCTTGATGGATATGCCGACTGGGACATGCCGACGAAAGAGATGTTGGGCGGCGGTACCTTAACGTCCGGCATCATGGTCAAGACCACCGAAATTGGCCTTGTTCACTATGAAGATGGGACCGGATCCATCCTGCTTGTTGGACTGGCAATGTAGTTCAAACCGGCGATCTTTCCGTCATACGGCATCTGATGAGCGATAGACGCCATTGCTAGCCTCAATAACCCGGCAATATTGAGTTATAGAAACGACGGCCATAACTCATGCGCTGGAATTGGACGCAGGCCGGCTCGCTTTACTTTACCTATGACCTTGAAGTGCTCGACCCGCGAATACAAAAGCGTACTCAGCGTGTTTTCGTGATCAGGCGCAAGCTCAATTTCAATGCCTCAGCCGTCGCAAGTTGAAGTTGGGGGGCGAGCGCTCCTGGAGATGCCTGATTTCACGACATTTCGGCCACAGAAGACCGTCAGTGCGCGTTTCGTCCCTGCTATGC
>NZ_JAELUG010000253.1 GCF_016429255.1 Rhizobium sp. ASV8 | reverse complement strand
CCCGGCCAAGGATATCGCCTTCCCGGATTCGGTCGTCTCCATGCTGAAAGGTGATCTGGGCCAGCCGCCCGCCGGATGGCCGGAAGCCCTGCAGAAGAAGGCTCTGAAGGGCGACAAGCCCTATACCGTGCGCCCTGGCTCTCTGCTCGCCGAAGCCGATCTCGATGCGGAGCGCAAGGTCATCGAGACCAAGATCGAGCGCAAGGTCGACGATTTCGAGTTCGCCTCCTACCTGATGTATCCGAAGGTCTTCACCGACTATGCATTGGCGGCTGACACCTACGGCCCCGTCTCGGTGCTGCCGACGCCGGCCTATTTCTACGGCCTCAAGGAGGGCGACGAGCTCTTTGCCGAAATCGAGAAAGGCAAGACCCTCGTCATCGTCAACCAGGCAATGACGGCGACCGACGACAAGGGCATGGTGACGGTGTTCTTCGAGCTCAACGGCCAGCCGCGCCGCATCAAGGTGCCGGATCGTGCCCACGGCGCTTCCGGAAGCGCAGTTCGCCGCAAGGCCGATGTCGGCAACGCAGCCCATGTCGGCGCGCCGATGCCGGGCGTCATCTCCACCGTCTTCGTCTCGCCCGGCCAGGCGATCAAGGCCGGCGATGTGCTCGTCTCGATCGAGGCCATGAAGATGGAGACGGCGCTGCATGCCGAAAAGGACGGCACGATCTCCGAGGTACTGGTAAGTGCCGGCGACCAGATCGACGCCAAGGACCTGCTCGTCGTCTACGGCGCCTGAGCATAGGTGAGAATAGAATAAAAGGGGCGGCTCACTGATCCGCCCCTTTCTTTTTTGCAAATCCCAGGCGGAGCACAGTCATGACCGATCATTCCCTCCATATTGGGCAGTACGACGTTACGCTTCTGCTTGACGGCCTCTTTGAGGCGCCGGCGGACGTGTTGATCCACGCGGACGGCGATGTTGCCCGGCAGCATGCGATCGCAAGCTGGGGCAAGCCGACGCTTCAGGTTGATGTGAACTGCTTCCTTCTGCGCGGACCGGCCGGTATTTTTCTTTTCGATGCTGGGACTGGCTCGTCCTGGGGGCCGAAATATGGCCATGCGCGCGCAGCGCTGCGTGACGCGGGAGTTTCGCCTGATGAGGTCCAGGGCGTCTTGCTCACTCATATCCACGGCGATCATGCGCTCGGTCTCTTCGATGGCGACACGGCATACTTCCCGCATGCAGAGGTGTTCGTATCGGAACGCGATATCGCCTTTTTCACCGATCCAGCCGAACGTGAAGCGCTGCCGGAGGCGAGACGCGGCGGTTTCAAGATTGCCGAGCAGCTGCAGCGGGTCTATGGCGCGCGCGTAAGACGGATCGGGGCAGGGGAAGTGCTGCCAGGCATAGAGGTTCATCCGCTGCCGGGTCATACGCCCGGCCATATCGGCTATCTGCTTCGCGGTAAGGACCGCTCCCTGCTCCTTTGGGGCGATACCTTGCATCTGGGGGATCTGCAGCCCGTCGATCCGAAGATCGGACTGACCTATGATCTCGACCCCGGGCAGGCGGTCAGAACCCGCCTCGCCGCCCTGGAGGACGCTGCCCGCGAAGGATGGATCGTCGCCGGTGGCCATATTACCGGTTTTGGGCGGGTGACGCGCGACACGGACGGTTACAGGATTCTGCCGGCTTGACATATCCGGCAGTGGACGACTGTAAGAGCTGCGCAACTGGGGTCGACTGACCGAAGGGAAGTTTGGAAGTGGCGGAAGAGATTTTCTTGCGTGCGGCGACCGATGCCGATGTTGGCTCCATTCGTGCCTTGACACGCGAGGCCTATGGCAAATGGGTGCCGCTCATCGGTCGTGAACCGCTGCCGATGACGGCTGACTACGCCGAAGCGGTGCGGAAGCATCGCATCGATCTCCTTGAGGCTGATGGCGAGCTTGTGGCCCTGATCGAGATGGTGGCCGGCGGCGATCATCTGCTGATAGAGAACATCGCCGTATCGCCCCGCCATCAAGGGCGTGGCATCGGCAGGAGGCTGCTTGCCCATGCCGAGCAGGTTGCCGCCTCGCTCGGTGTGAACGATATCCGGCTCTATACCAACAAGCGCTTTGTCGCGAATGTGGAACTCTATATGAGACACGGCTATGCGGTTGATCGCGAAGAACCGCTCAAGGATGGCTTTCTCGTCCATATGAGCAAACGTGTCGGATAAAGCCTTACCGCACGTCTTCAAAATGCGGAAAGGCTCTATCTTTTTAACTCCGCTTTTCGATCATCGCAGCCCAGGATGCAGCCAGCAATGCGAGCAAGGCTGACATCAGCATCAGGGCAAACAAGCTATGAATGACCGGGGATTGGGCGAGAAACAGTCCGGCAAAAGAGCCGATGATCGCGCCACCCGATATCCGCATGGCCGCCGCCAGTCCCGCAGCCGTTCCGACCATGTCAGCTCGTACCGACATCGCGCCGCTATTGGCGGCCGGCATGGTGAGGCCATTGCCGATGCCGATGAAGATGCAGGGGCCAAAGAGCGCCCAAACATGCATCGTCCCCGATAGCGACAAGGCAAGACCGGTTGCCAGGCCAAGGCAGGTTAGAAGCCGTGCGGCGACAAGGATCGTGCCGAGCTGGATTCTCGCGCCGTAGCGGCCGGCCAGATAGCTGCCCAGAATAAAGCCGGCGGGGATCAGGCCCATATAGAAGCCGAGCCTTGCGCTCGATCCGCCAAGCGTATCGCCGATCGTAAGCGGTGCTCCCCCAAGGAAGATATAGAGAACCCCCATCGAGCAGGCCATGCAGAGCGTATAGGCCCAGAACCGTGCCGAACGTAAAAGCAGCCCATAGGAGGCCAGATAGTTTCCAGGTGCTGCCAGGGATGGCGCTTGCGATCCCTTCAATTCGCGCAGGGACAGAAGGAAGGCGGCAACACCGAAGATCGCGAGGACGACGAAGCTCGCCTGCCAGCCGAAAAGCTCGTCCAAGGTTCCGCCGAGCAGAGGCCCTACCATGGGGGCCAGCGCCCATCCCATCGCGAGATAGCCGAATTTGCTTGCGGCCTCCCGATCGTCGGAGGTTTCCTTGATGACGACGAGCGCGACGGAATAGCAGGGTCCGATACAGGCCTGCATCATGCGGCATAGCAGGAAGATGCCGATATTGGGCGCGATAACGCAGCCGATCGAGGCGACAATGAAGACGGAGAGTGCCGTCAGCACGACCAGCCTGCGGCCGAAGC
>NZ_JAELUG010000252.1 GCF_016429255.1 Rhizobium sp. ASV8 | reverse complement strand
TGTCTATGGCCTGCAGGGTATCGGTTCGTCGAGTACCTCTCTCAACGCCTCTTGGCGGCTCGCCAACAACATAGACGCCTCCGCAACCACGAACTGGAATGCCGGTGCAGGCTTCGTGCCGATCGGCGTCGATCGCAATGGCAACGTGTTGAACAATTCCAATGGCTTTAACGGTTACTTCGATGGACAAAATCACACGATTTACAATCTAAAAGCAGCCGCCGCCAATTATGCTGGCCTATTCGGCTATGCGGGCACGGGGTCGCGGATAACGCGCGTCGGTTTGGTCGGCGGGTCGGTTTATGGTGGCAGCGATGTCGGCGGTTTGGTCGGCTACAGCGCAGGTTCGGTCACATCGTCCTTTGCCACCAACGCGGTTAACGGCGGCAGCGACAATGCTGGCGGTCTGGTTGGCTACAACCGAGGCTCGGTCTCGACATCCTATGCGACCGGCACGGTCGTCGGCAATTTCAATGTCGGCGGCCTGGTCGGCTCTAATGCAGGTTCGGTCACGCAGTCCTACGCGACAGGTGCAGCCAACGGCTACAGCTATATCGGTGACCTGGTCGGAGTCAATGGCGGCAACATTGCATATACCTTTACCTCAGGCCGGCGCCCCGGGTACGGTTTGGTCGGCTTGAACTATGGTACCGTCAGCAATAGCTTCTGGGACACGGACACCAGCGACCAATACTTCGGCACCAGCCAAAGCGGTCAAGGCACATTCTCCGCCAGAGGCCTTGGACGCCTTGACATGCAAGACCCGTTCACTTTCATCAACGCGGGCTGGGATTTTACGTCCGTCTGGGGCAAATCCACCAGCGGCGCGAACAATGGCTATATGATGCTGCGTTCGCTCAGCAGCGGGCTCTATGACGACTATGTCAAGATCGGAAGTGCCTCCCGCACCTATGGAGAGAGCAATTCCACGATCAGCGGCGCTATATTGTCGGGCGTCGGAATAGCTAATGTCACGTTCAACTGGGGTAGCGCGATCAAGGCCACGACCAATGCCGGAACCTACAATTACGGCGACGCTGGCGTCATCTCGTTGATCGAAACCGGCTCCCGCACGGCATATGTCGATTACAGTCAGAACTTGACCATAGGAAGGCGCCCACTGACGGTAACCGCGCAGACGCAGACGAAGATCTATGGTGATGCCGATCCAACGTTGACATATACAACTACAGGCACGGTCAACAACGATACGCTTTCAGGCTCGCTTGCCACAGCCACCGGGCAGTATTCCGATGTGGGTCGCTATGCGATCACGCAAGGTTCCCTCGATAATGCCAACTACGCCATAAACTACGTGGGCGCTGACCTGACGATCAATCAGCGTGCGCTTACCGTGACGGCGAATGCCGGTCAGAGCTTCACCTATGGCGACACGCTTTCGCCAGCCTATAGCGTGACGAGCGGTTCGTTGCTGAACGGAGATGCCCTGTCCGGCGGACTTGGGGGCCTCACCAGCACGAGCGGCGTCGGCACTTATACCCTCACAAGAGGGACGCTCGACAATACCAACTATGCCATCACCTTTGCCGGCAATACCGCGACCGTGACAGCCCGCCCGATTACGGTAACGGCGGACGCCCAGTCGAAGGCCTATGGCGACACAAACCCGATACTGACCTACACGGTGGGGGGCGCAGGGCTCGTCAATGGCGATACGCTTTCCGGTTCGCTTGCGACCTCGGCAGTGCAATATTCGAATGTCGGGGGCTACGCGATCACACAGGGCGCGCTTGCGGCATCGAACAATTACGCGCTGACCTATATTGGCGCCAATCTGACAGTCACGCAGCGCCCACTCACGGTGATTGCCGACACTCTTTCGAGGACCTATGGCGACATCAATCCGGCGCTAACCTATTCGACCAACGGTCTCATCAACGGCGATACGCTTTCCGGTTCGCTTGCGACCTTGGCAGCGCAATACTCGGGTGTCGGCGGCTACGCGATCACGCAAGGCTCACTTGCGGCTTCCGGTAACTACGCCCTGACCTATGTCGGGGCGGATCTCACTGTGAACCGGCGAGCCCTGACGGTGGCGGCAGACGCCCAGTCGAAGGCCTATGGCTATGCCAATCCGACGCTGACCTATACGGTCGGTGGCTCCGGGCTCGTCAATGGCGACAGTCTTTCCGGGGCGCTGGTAAGCACGGCGGGGCAGTATTCAAATGTGGGTACCTATGGCATCACGATCGGCAGCCTTGGCAATTCCAATTATTCGATCAGTTTCACAGGCGCAGATCTGACGATCAATAAGCGCGCACTGACGGTAACGGCGGACGCCCAGTCGAAGGCCTATGGCGATGCCAATCCGACGCTGACCTACACGGTCGGCGGCGCAGGGCTCGTCAATGGCGACAGTCTTTCCGGAGCGCTGGTGACCACGGCGGGCCAATATTCGAATGTGGGCACCTATGGCATCACGATCGGCAGCCTTGGCAATTCCAACTATTCGGTCAGCTTCATCGGTGCTGACCTGACGATCAATAAGCGCGCACTGACGGTGACGGCGGACGCCCAGTCGAGGGCCTATGGCGATGCCAATCCGACGCTGACCTACACGGTGGGCGGCGCGGGGCTCGTCAATGGCGATACGCTTTCCGGGTTGCTTTCAACCGCCGCCGGGCAATATTCCAACATCGGTACCTATACGATCTCGCAGGGTACGCTCGGCAATTCCAACTATTCGATCAGCTTCGCCGGCGCTGACCTGACGATCAATAAGCGCGCGCTGACGGTAACGGCGGACGCCCAGTCGAGAGCCTATGGCGATGCCAATCCGACGTTGACCTACACGGTGGGCGGCGCGGGGCTCGTCAATGGCGACAGTCTTTCCGGAGCGCTGCTGACCACGGCGGGCCAATATTCGAATGTGGGTACCTATACAATCTCGCAGGGTACGCTCGGCAATTCCAATTATTCGATCAGTTTCACAGGCGCAGATCTGGCGATCAATGAGCGCGCACTGACGGTAACGGCGGACGCCCAGTCGAAGGCCTATGGCGATGCCAATCCGACGCTGACCTATACGGTCGGTGGCGCAGGGCTCGTTAATGGCGACAGTCTTTCCGGGGCGCTCTCGACTTCAGCGATGCAGCATTCGAATGTGGGCACC
Source organism: Rhizobium sp. ASV8 (assembly GCF_016429255.1). Lineage (GTDB taxonomy): Bacteria > Pseudomonadota > Alphaproteobacteria > Rhizobiales > Rhizobiaceae > Rhizobium. The sequence continues at coordinate 110 of NZ_JAELUG010000252.1, read as the reverse complement.
TATGCGATCTCGCAAGGATCGCTGGGTAACGCCAACTATACCATCACCTATAGCGATGCCGACCTGACAGTGACGCCGCGGGCGATCACGGTTGTCGCCAATGCCGCAAG
>NZ_JAELUG010000251.1 GCF_016429255.1 Rhizobium sp. ASV8 | reverse complement strand
GAGCATGAACTGCTCGGAGCGCATGTAGGGATCGGAGAAATCGACCTTCTGCTTGCGCTCATCCTTGATGGTGATGCCGGTCATGCCGATGTTGTACTGGCCTTCCGAGACCGCCTGGATCATCGCGTCCCAGCTGGTGTTCTGGTATTCGACCTTGAAATTCAGCCGCTTGGCGATCTCGTTCATCGCGTCATATTCCCAGCCGATCGCCTTGCCGGATTTGGCGTCGACGAATTGAAGCGGCGGGTAGGCATTCTCCGTGACGACGATGACGGTCTTGCCGTTGAGGTTCGGAAGATCGGCGGCGAAGGAAGCGAAAGGTGCAAGCACGAGGGCGCTGAGGCCCAGAAGGAACGAACGACGGAATGCCATGGAAATCTCCCCGATTAGCGCGGCGGAAAGGTGTCATATTTGGAAAGCCTATGGCAAGGCCGTTGCCATGGCCGCAATCACAAAAATGGAAAAGTAACTCTAAATCGAGCGGCAGAAGGAGAAATTTCCTGTTTGCCGGCGAGCGCCTGCGGCAGGCAGCAAAAAGGCGACCCGGAGGTCGCCTTCAAGCATCGCGATCCCTTTGGATCGAAACTTATTCTGCGGCCGGCTCGGCTGCTGCGGCTGCAGCAGCTTCGGCAGCTGCCTTTGCTTCTGCGGCTTCTGCTGCTGCCTTCTCGGCTGCGAGAGCCTGAGCAGCTGCAACCTTCTCGGCTTCGATGCGAGCCTTTTCTTCGGCGAATGCCTGACGCTCGGCGTCGTTGAGCTTGCGGGCGCGGGTGCCGGTGTTTTCAACGATACGAGCAGCCTTACCGCGCAGGTCGCGGAGGTAGTAGAGCTTGGCGCGACGGACCTTACCGCGGCGAACGACTTCGACGCTTTCGATCATCGGCGAGTAAACCGGGAATACGCGCTCGACGCCTTCGCCGTAGGAGATCTTGCGGACCGTGAAGTTTTCCTGCAGACCGCCGCCCGAGCGAGCGATGCAAACGCCTTCATAGGCCTGAACGCGGGTACGGTTGCCTTCCGTGACCTTCACGTTGACGCGAACGGTGTCGCCAGCGGAGAATTCGGGAAGGGTGCGCTTGGCTTCGATCTTGGCAGCCTGTTCGGCTTCCAACTGCTGAATGATGTTCATAGTATCAACCTCGTTGTTGCTTCAACAGCCAGAGCGCCCTGAACGATCTATCCCCGGTCGGACCATCAAGGTCTCGCCTCGGATATATGCCTGTAAAGGCAGGGGCGAATACGTCTGCTTTTCTTTGGTGGTTGATGGGAAGTTTCCCATACCGGGCGCGCACATACCCTATTGTCGCGCCCTTGTCACCCCTTGCGGCGGAATTAAGTGGGCTTTACTGCCGTGTCAGCGGCCTAAACGGCAATTTATCATAGACATCAGCGCCTGGGATACCGCTCAGCCGTTCTTTGGCTTTTTCCGCGTGGATGCATTCAGCGCTGCTGCCGCGCGAACGAGCGCCTTCAACGCCTCTTCGTTCATATCCTCGTTCTCGCGGATATCGATGGCCCGCCGCGTGTTGCCTTCGAGGCTCGAATTAAAGAGGCGGGAGGGATCCTCGAGTGAGGCGCCTTTGGCGAAAGTGAGCTTCACGACGCTCTTGTAGGTTTCGCCGGTGCAGATGATGCCGTCGCGCGACCAGACCGGCACGCCGCGCCATTTCCATTCCTCGACCACATCCGGTTCGGCTTGCTTGATGAGCGTCCGGACTTTCGCCAAGGTCTTGCCGCGCCAATCGTCGAGTTCCTGGATCCGCTGGTCTATCAGTCGGGACGGGGAGATTTCCTGATCATCCGCGGCGTCGTTCTTCGTCATCCTCTTTGTCCTCCTCGTTGACGTGGCCTGCGGCACAGAGCCGAATGATCCTAGGTCGGTTCGGCCTAAATCTGAATCCGCAATGGAATCGAATTGGAGCACGGCGTCGTTCGAAAACAGCTCACACTTTTCGGCATCATGCTCCAGGTTTTATCGCCTGATCCCGCTCGCTACCATCGAAATTGTTCTGATCTGCGGTACATAGTCCGGCTCGCACAAGGCCGGCTGCGATCCTGGCGAGGTCATCGGGGTTCTTGAAAGGCATCTGGCCGATTCCGTCGGCATAGGTGTATTGCGGGTGGATCGCGAGAAGCTCGCTCCAGATCTGCCGAGCTTCGTCGATGCGCCCGAGGTTTCCAAGCGCCGAGGCCAGGCATGCCCGGCTCATATCGGTTTGCGGAACCAGTGCGATCCTATCCTTAAGTATTGTGAGAGCCTTTTCGAACTCACCGATCACGATGTGGGCGACGCCGAGATGGTGAAGATAGGCCTGGGAAAAATGAGGATCCAGCCGGATCGCGCGCTCGAGATCGCGGATCGCCGCCTGCGGATTGCCGCTATACATCCGCAAGGTCCCTCGCAGCGATAGGGCAGGCGCGAAATTCGGGTTCAGGGCGAGTGCCGTCTCGACCTCCGTCTCCCATTTTTCATAGTCTTTGCGATATTTGGCGATCAGCGCGGCGACGCCGTGCGAAAGAGGATCGTTGCCGTCCCTAGCCATAGCTTCCGCCACGAGACGTTCGGCTTCGTCCAGCGATCGATCAGCATCCTCGGTCCAGCGGTTGTAGTGATTGTGCGCGAGGGCCATGGCGAGCGCCGCATAAGGTGCCGCATATATCGGATCGCAGGCGATGGCCTGGCGAAAGAACTCCGTCGTGCGGCGGAACACTTCTGCATTTTGGGTTGCGCCGCGCTGCATGGCGCGGCCGCGAAGATAGGCCAGATAGGCCTCTGGATTTGCCGTTCCCGCCGAGGGCAGTGCCGGCCATTCGGCAGCCTCGACAGGGTTCAGCACGGTAAGCAGCCCAATGCCGACCCGGCGGGCAATGTCGTCCTGCAACAAGAATATATCGGCAAAATCCCGCTCGTATCTTTCGCTCCAGAGTTGGCTGCCCGTGGCGCCGTCACAAAGTTGGCTGGCGATGCGAATGCGGGCGCCGCTCCTGCGGATGCTGCCTTCCAGGATGAAGCGGACGCCGAGTTCCTCGGCGATGTTCCGGATATCGACCGAGCGTCCGCGATAGACGAAGCTCGATGTTCTGGCTGTGACCATGAGGCCGGGCACTTTCGACAGGGTCGAGATGATTTCGTCGACCAGGCCTTCGGCAAAGAAATCCTCGTCCTGCTCCGGCCCGAGGTTGATGAAGGGCAGTACTGCGAGGGATTGCCTTTCCCGCAGTGTGGCGCGCGATCCCGCCTGGGCC
>NZ_JAELUG010000250.1 GCF_016429255.1 Rhizobium sp. ASV8 | reverse complement strand
ATAGTGATGTGGCAATCAGCCGCCAACACGCGATCACAAGCCCGGTGTCAAAATGTCCCGTTTGAATGGTTTAAGTCTGAAGTCCGCCGTGCTGACCCTCCCTCTCCTGCTTGTGGGTATTGCGCAGGGACGGGCCGCGGACATGCGAAGTCCATGGGACATCCCCGTCGCGGTCCAGACGAGCGATACGTTTACATGCCCGCCGACGCCAGAACTGCCGAGCACGATCAAGGCTGCGGACTATTATACCGACGCGGCCCATTCCATCGTCGATCCCGTGCGCAAGAAAGCTTATGATGCGGCGACCGATGGCCTGCGTTCGGCAATGCGAGATGTTATCAGCATGGCCGACCGCTATTGGACAGAGGGGAATGAAGCAAGCGCTCGCTGCGCCGCGCATTTCCTCGGGAGTTTTGCAGCAAGCGGCGCGCTGACCGGCGACACAGCCACGAACCAGGCCGTTTACGTGCAAGGCTGGACCCTCGGCTCCTTTGCAGTCGCATGGCTCAAGATCCGCTCGGATGGCAACATTCCGGCGGAAGAGCGGACGCAGATCACGACCTGGCTCGCGGATGTCGCCTCGCGAAACATCGACTACTACAAGAAGCGAGACGACAAGAGCGACGGCCGCAACAATCACCGTTATTGGGCCGGTTTTACCGCCATGGCCGCGGGGATCGCCGCAAATCGGCAAGATCTGTTCGATTGGGGCGTGAGCAGCTTCAAAATCGGAGCAAGCCAGATCCAGCCTGATGGAACCATGCCCCGAGAAATGGAGCGGCGATCTCGGGCGCTGCATTATCATATCTTCGCCGCCGCCCCGCTCGTGACAATGGCAGAACTGGCCTCAGCCAACGGCATCGACCTCTATAAGACCAACGACAACGCCCTGTCCCGTCTCGTTCGATTGGTCGTTGCAGGCATCGATGATCCCTCTTTATTTGCAGCGAAAGCCGGAGTTGCCCAGGAAGCCATGCATTTTCATGCCGACGACATCGCATGGGCCACCCCTTTTGAGCGTCGCTTCCCAAACACCCAGCTTGCCGCATTGCTGAAAAAGCTGACCGCGCGCAGCGTGCCCTATCTCGGTGGTCTGCCGCCGGCCTGATAGAAGGAAGCAATTTTCCTCTTCACCGCAGTCTTTTCGACGATGCCCCGGCCGCTTAAAACATTCGTTGGATCCAAACGCACAAAGGCTGCAAACGCAATGACAACGCACCGTTTCGTTCCGAATAGTTTCCACAACGTCATCGGCTCATTGCCGCCGGCCTTGCATGTCGCCGACGGCGATACCGTCATAACCGAAACGCTCGATGCAGCCGGTTACGACAAACACGATATCAATCGCATCTCAGGCCCGAACCCGATGAATGGCCCGATCTACGTCGAAGGTGCGGAACCGGGTGATTCCCTCAAGGTCGAAATTCTGAGCATGGTGCCGACACGGGATACGGGTTTCACCCGCAGCGTCTTGGCCGCAAATGTCGTCGATCCCCAGGACGTGCGCGCGCTGCCCGCAAGCGAGAAGGTAATCTGGCAGATCGACCGCCAGGCCTTGACAACCAAGCTTGCCGAGCCGGTCGCGGGCCTTGAGGACTTCACCTTGCCGCTGTCGCCGATGATCGGTTGTTTCGGGGTCGCACCATCGCTCGGTCAGGCGATATCGACGGCCACCAGCGGTGAGTTCGGCGGCAATATGGACTATCGATTGCTCGGACCGGGCACAACCGTCTGGTTTCCGGTAGCCGCACCCGGCGCACTCTTGTTTCTGGGCGATTGCCATGCCGTGCAAGGAGATGGCGAGATCGTCGGCACGGGGATCGAAACCACCTTTGAGGTGACGGTGCGACTGAGCGTTGAAAAGAAGAAGATCATCTGGCCCCGCGGCGAAACGGCAGACGACATCTTCACCATCGGCAATGCGCGGCCGCTCGATCAGGCCTTGCAACATGCCACCAGCGAAATGCTGCGCTGGCTCGGCTCCGACTACGGCCTCGACAAGACGGCTGCCAGCCATCTGCTCGGTCAGGTCGTCCGCTACGATGTCGGCAATGTTTTCGACCCGGCCTACACCATGGCCTGCCGGGTTTCGAAATCCTGGCTCAAACGCAGATAGGCATCAGCCTGCATCGAGCGACTGGTCGCGCCGCTGGCGCGACACGTTGCTTTCCTGCCGCTCCCTCGCCATTCGGCTGACGGCGGCGCGCAACTGCGGGTGTCGCGACATGAACAGGTTGAAGTCGCGGCGTTCCAGCACGAAGAGCTGACAGAAATCAACGGCAACGACGTCGGCGGTCCGGCGCGCACCCGTCAGCAGAGCCATTTCGCCAAAGAACGCCCCGGCACCGAGCGGGATTTCGTCCTCCTCGAGCTGCACTTCGACGGCGCCGGAGGCGATGAAGAACATGCTGTCGCCCCGATCGCCGGTGCGAATGACACGATCCCCCGGCGAAGCCGACCGCGGCCGGAAGAGCAGAAGAAGCTCTTCATGCGCATTGTCGTCCAGCTCGGCAAACATTGGGAATGTCTCGATCAACTGCTCGATCTCGAGATGATGCTGCCGATCCCTTTCCTCGCGCTGCTTGTTGATGACGGCCAGTTCGCGGCGCAATCCGTCCTGCTTTGCCATGCCGTATCTGTTCGCCAATGACGGCCATCGGGCAAACGTCCATGCCTCCAACTTATCAATGGCAAAGAAAGCCAGCGGATTGAGCGTGATCGACAGGATCGCTCCTGCAAGAATGAGATCCTGCCCTTCGCGAGTGAGAAGCCCCAGTGAAACGCCGAGCCCTGCCAGGATGAAGGAGAATTCCCCGATCTGTGCCAGACCAGCCGCCACCGCAAAGCCCATGCTGGCGGGATAACGGAGCAAAAGCACGACGCCGAAGGCGATCAAAGCCTTGCCCAGCATGATCAGCGCGAGCACGCCGATGATCATCAACGGCTCGCGGATCAATACCGACGGATCGAACAGCATTCCGACCGAAACGAAGAACAGCACCGAGAAGGCATTCTGCAACGGCAGCGAGTCGGCAGCCGCCCTGTGGCTGAGATGGGATTCACTCATCACCAGCCCGGCGAAAAAAGCGCCCAGCGCAAAGGACACACCGAATATCTCTGCCGCACCGAAGGCGATGCCAAGCGCGATCGCCAAAACCGACAGCGTGAATAGTTCACGCGAACCCGTACGAGCAACGGAGGTCAGAAGCCAGGGCACGACGCGCGGGCCGAGGAAGATCGCAACGACGGCGAAAGCCGCTACCTTCAGGAGCGTCATGCCGATCGTCAACCAGATCGAGCCGGATGCAGCATGATCGCCCGCATCCGCATGGCCGCCCATGACACCGGCAAAGGCCGGCAGCAGGACAAGCGCCAGCACCATGGCCAGATCTTCGACGATGAGCCAGCCAACGGCGACGCGACCATTCGTCGAACTGACCAGATTGCGCTCCTCTAGCGC
>NZ_JAELUG010000024.1 GCF_016429255.1 Rhizobium sp. ASV8 | reverse complement strand
CTACGCCGCCCGCATCAAGGTCTCACAATGAGCTCGTCAGGTACTCTTCGGTGAGCTCATTTGACGGCGGTAGATCAACCTCAGATCGCTGCAACTGAAAAATCGATGGGGCGTGGACGCCGCATACGGTGGTACAGCCGGCCGGCCGGCGGGTGGTGCGAGCGATCGCTTTCGAACGAGCAACAGGCTCAGCATATTCGACCGGGGCCACGCGGCGAGCCGGTGCCACGGGTTGCTGGGCGACCTGTGTATTCACGTAGGCTTGCTCGACGGGTGCCTGCGGCGCCACCTGCTGGGCGACGAGAGGAACGTTCTGAGGCTGCGCTTGCGGCACAAGCTGCGGCGCGACGACTTGCGCCGTCTGGTTCGGCGAGGGCAATGGCGCATAAGCGGGCGTACGCGGAGTCGGTTCGCCAAGAACGGCGATGCGCTGCGACCGACCGGCCCATAGGCGCTGTACCTCGGCGACGCCTTGCCGATCGTTCAGTTGATTGCGCGTGATGGCGAGGCCGTAGGCCGAAGGCTCGTCATCGGGCTTCCAGCGCAGGGCCGTCTCGAACCAGCGGGCTGCTGCCTGCGGCTGGTTCATCGAGCGGGCAAACCAGCCGAACTGCTGGGCGGTCGGAACATATTTCTGCTTCACGATCTCGGAGGCAACGCGCCCAAGCACTTCCTCTGTGAGCGCGGCGGGTGGCTGCAAAGCCATCAGGTTTGCCGTCGCGGCCAAATAGGTGGCCATCGCATCCTTCGACTCGTTGCGCCATTTATACATGACGTCTTCGGCTTCCTGGGGCTTGCGATCAGCGATCAGCACCAGGGCGAGACCCTGCGAGATCGCGGCGGAGTCCGTCTTTTCGTGAGCCGCCTTGAACCATTGTTCGGCGTCGGTGTAGTTGCTGCGGCGCAGGTAATACCAGCCCAGCAGGGCGTCGTCCGAGGCAAGGCCTTGGCTACGAGCCACGCGCTCGACCTGGGAGAGATAGTCCTGTGAGACGGTCAGTTTCGGATCGTCATTGCCCTGGGCCACGAAGCGTCGCGCCAAATCCGTCCGTATACTGTCGAATTCGCGACCGCCATTGCCATCCGGCTTCTCAAGCGCAAGCAGATCCTGCATGGGCTGGTAAGGCAAAAGGGCAGAGGCCTTCTGGATGGTCGCAAGCCTTTCCTGCGGGTTCGTGCAGGTCTTCAGGATATAGCTGTAGGCATCCTGTCCACGCGAGGCTCGATCGGTGCTGATGAATGCTTCGGCGACACGCCAGAGAACGTCGATATCGCTGCAGGTGAGTAGGCTCGGGTTCTTCGAGCCTATATCGATGACCGTCGCATATTGCTTGAGATCGGAAGCATTGATGAGACGTGTGCGTGCCTCGGCGACCGCGAGACGCTCCAGAAGGTCACCAGGTGGCTGCCATCCAGCTTCCGCGCCCTGACGGTCCGCGATTGCCTTGCGCACTTCCGCGTAGCGCCCTTCGGAATAGAGCTGCCACATGGCTTCCAACTGCTTGTCGCTATTCTGCGGAACGGCGAGCGGGTCAGCAGGGGGCGACCAGTTCGGATAGAGTGTCTGCAGTCGCGAAATTTCTGCCTGAAGACGCGCCTTGTCGCCCCGGCTGGCAAAATAGCGCAAAGCGCTTTCATCCACCTTCGGCTGAACGGGCGCGGCTTGAGCCTGATTGGGCTGCTGTTGCGACGGTTGTTGCGGTGCAGGCTGAGGCGCAACCGGTTGTGGCTGCGGGGCGGCCTGTGCCGTTGTATCAGCTTTGGTATCGGTCACCGGGGCCGTATTCGGCGCATCGGCAAGCACAGCCGATGGAGCAGTTGCCTGAATATGATCGGCGATTGTCTTCAGATCGACCGGTTGTCCGGGGATGCCTGCAGCCTTTGCGTCTGCAACGAGTGTCGCCAACGGCTCAAGGCGGTGTGATCTCGCCAGCTTGATCTTGTCTTCCGGCGTATCCAGATCCTTCGTGGCGAGTGTAAACCCCGCCACGGCGACGGCCATGAAAGCCATGATCAAGGTGGACTTTATAAACACTCCGGGTGTTTCTCCGTAACGAAAGCCAAGCTCAACAGCTGCAAAGTGGCCGGGTAATAAAGTGTCGGAGCAAACTGCCGAACCGAAGCGGGCAGTTTCGTTCCGCCTACCACACACGCCACAACATCGTTAACAATTCTATAACCGGGGTCCGAAAGCAGGTCTTTCGGCTTGCCGGACGTCAGGTCTATAGTTGCGGGTTCATCGCCTTCGACGGTCATGCCCTCCTGCAATCGCGTGAGGAGAGCTTTGTCGTTGATGCCGGCGCGCGCCAGATAAAGCGGGATTCTGATGGCATTGTAGCCAAACTCCGGCTCGAAGCCGTCGGCCGGTGTCGGCTTTGCTCGCAGGCTGACCCAATCGGCCGGAAGCTTGCGAGCGCCGAACTGCATGGAACGCAGCAATGCCAGTCCGTCGTCCTTGAGTTTCTGCCATCGGGTGGACGGCGCCAGCAGCGCCATGACAGGAATGGCTTCGTAGACCCAGTAAGACGGGTTGATGATGGGGCCGTCCTTTCGGCCGGGTGCTCGATAACCCTCGACGCCGGGAAGGAGCAGCGTCCTGCCGCCTGCGTCGATCACGACATGGGTCAAGAGCGATTTCGCCATGGCGGCGGCCGACTGCAGGTAGTCCTTGTTGTCCCACGCCGATCCGGCAAGCGCCAGGGCGTAGGCGATCAGCAGATCGCCGTCCGAGGCGTTGTTCGTGTCTGTTACATGTGGGGTAACGGCCGGATCCCATTTCCAGGCCGCGAGGCCATCGTCGCGCAGCAGAAGCTCGGTTCTCGTGAAGTACCATATCTGCTCGAAGTCAGCCGGATTGTTGGCGAGATAGGCGAGCAGCAAGCCATAGCCCTGGCCTTCGCTGTGGCTGATGCCGTTGTTGCCGTTGTCGAGGATGCGTCCGTTCGTGTCCAGGAACTTTGACTTGTAGACGGCCCATGCGTCCGGATCGATCGCGGCCCGTTGTGCTGCGACCGGCTGGGCGATCGCGACAACAGCGGCGCAGCACAAGGCGAGAATGGAACGCCAGCGTCTCATTCTCGCCTACCGATCTTGGAGAGGATGCTTGCCGTGGCAATGCCAAGCAGCAGCGAGCCGATGACCAGCAAGAAGGCGTAGGAAAGAATGTTGCTGGACAGCCAGTTGGCGGCAATAAGCCTGTAGTTGGTCAGCGACCACGGCTCAGGCATGACGAAATCGAAGCGATTGACCGGAACAGTATCGATCTTTCCCGTCTTCCCCGAATAGACGGTGATATGACCGCTGATCTGCGACCAGTTGAGTTGCGTGGTCATGGCCTCGACACCGGCCCGCAAATCCGAAGCGCTTGGCGAGGCAATAACGGTCCAGGTCGCATCGTTGGTGGGGTTCGCCTCCTGCGCGATCAGGAACGTGTTTGCGTTTGACGGCGTAAATACCTGCTCCGAGCCCGGCATGAAGCGAAGCGAACTCAATGAAATGTCGAAATTGCGATGCATCCATTGCTGGAAATTGTCGAGTTGCCCCTGAAACAGGCCGCCGCTGATGCGGGTCCGCCAGTCGGCGATGGTGACGGATGAATCCGGAGCTGCGCCTTGCCCCGGTGTGGGCGGCCGCCAGGCCACCTGGCTCGTCGCCGCAATGTTCATCTGCGAGAGGATCGTCGATGGCAGCTGCGAAATCGAGCCTATGAAGATCGCATTCCGGCTGCCGACTGCACTGGAGGATGCGATCGGCTCGATAGGGATCGGATGCCCGGCAACGATCGCCATCTGGCCAAGAAGCGTTGCAGTTGTTGAAAGCATGTCGGCATCGATCCGATCGATGAACAAGGCCGTGGATTCGCCATCGCGATTGTAGGGGTAGCCCGTACCGGCAAGTGCCGCCAGATTGGGCCGCTGCTCGACCCTTGCAAAATCCGGAATACGGAACTGGCTGGTATCGAACAATGCAAAGCGCGGCGTCGTGCTGGATGTCGCCGCAGGCACGCAGGCCGAATCCTCATCCGCAAGCAGCATAGCCTCGAGCGTCACCGTATTGAGACCAGGCTTGAAGTGCCGCATGGTGATGCGAATGGGCAATTGCCTGAAGATGCCGCCACCTGTCGCGGTAATCGGTTTCGTTGTGGCGATATTGCCGTTGACGTAGACATCGATGTGGCTGCCCGGCCTGACGTCTTTCGCATAGGCCGCGTCGAGCAGAATGCTGGCCTCGCCATAGGCATTCGCATAGAAGTCGGACGGAATTGCGATGTTGAAGCTGGTGTGGAAACGCCGCCCGGAGAATTCCGCCGTCTTGACGCCGAGCTGTTCGAAGGAAAGGCTGGTTCCGGAATAGATCAACGGCGCATCGGGCGCCATCCAGCGCTGCGTTACCAACAGGTCGCGTCGCGTGCTGGGGTCCCTCTCGGTCGGCGACACAACCATGTCGATGGCCGAGGAAATGGCCTGCCAGGATGGGCCGCTGACGAGGAGGAACTGCTGCCCGCTATGCGGATCTGTCGCAAATGTCGCCAAAGCGCCGTTCTGGGCGGCAGGTGGCACGGCGAAGACCGATTGCAATTCGGCCGGTGTGCCGACAATCACCGTCATTTTACCCGGGCCTGAAGGCGGCAACGTATCCGTGCTGAACGAGAAGATCTCATTCGGCATTCCGGCAAGCAGGGCCAGGCCTTGGGAGAGCCGAAGTATCGGCTTGGTCGAGCCCGGCTGCGCCAATGCCGGCACCACAAGATTGAACTGGGTTTTGCCGCTGGCATCGACGCCGATGGCGCGTATCGCATCCGTCGTCGAGAGCTTTTCCGCCTCGCGTCCTGCGAACGTCAAATAGGTTTTTGCCGGGTCGATATCCGACCAGAGCTCATAGGTCGACGCAATATCACAGTCGGTGCGGTGCCGCTGCGAAGCATCGAAGGTCAGCAGGTTTGCGCCGGGCTGCAGGAGACCGCGCGGGATGTCGAAGCTGATATCCGACGGATTGTCGGAAGAGCCGATTGGCTGCTGGTGAACGACGCGATCGTTCAGGAGCACGGTGAGTTGCGACGCTTCCGGAGCGACGACGACGGCGTTCTGATAGGAAAAATTGAATTTCGCCTGGGCCGCGGCCTGCTCCGGGGTAAGGTAGATGGACCAGGACTTGTGGTCGTTCTCCCCCTCCAGGCGCAGCTTTGAATAGGGCACGACAAAGCGGCGGAACACCGAGGTCGCTGCCGTCGCCTTTTCCACCTTCGGTGCTGTCTGCGTCGCCGCTTGCGCCGGGGTCACCGGGGCCGCAGCTTGCGGAGCCGCGATCTGGGGTGCGACCGCTTGCGGAGTGGCCACCACGGGTTGGGTGGCGGACGGTGGAGCCGCTTGCGGCGTCACAATCTGGGTCGGAGTTGCCTTCGGCGGCTCGGCTTGCGGCGTGCTTGGCTGGGGTGCCAGGATCTGTGGCGTTATCGGCGGCTCGCCATTCGGGCGTTCGCCGGACATGTCAAATGGTGTCGATTGCGCCTGTGCAACGGTGGCGCCAACGAGGAAGAAGAGAGCGGGGAGGACGCGGTTCATCAGCTTTTTGCCTTTGCGTCCTGCCGCTGCGGCGCCCGTTCGCCACCGACCCCTCGGAAGAGATAGATCAAGCCGCGGCTCGTCTGATAGAGCGAGAGGCCGAGGAACCAGATCGTGCCACGGATGATGCCGGGGTTGCGCCGGCGTGCCTGCTGGAACTTCGTCCATTGGTCGGAATTGGCAAAAACCAGATCGGCGATCAGGCGATGATCGGCAGCGCCCTTGGGGACGTACTGGCATCCGATGGCGGTGATGTCCCCCATTTGCTCGATATTGCGGATGATGACCGACAAGGTGACCATCTCGGCGCCGCTATAGGGTTGGAAACGAAGCGTGGCTTCGGAGCCGACTTTGATGGGGCCGAGATCCTTGTTGAAGACGTTCAATCGTGCGCCGTGAACGGAAACGTCCTCGATGGATGCGGAATTCCATCTGTCGCCGGAACCGAATTCACTGCGGCGATCGACGCGCACGCGCCGCGACGAGGCGCGCTCGCCGCGCTCAGAAACGACACCCAGAGCGCAGCCTGAGAGGATGAGGTTGATGATGTTCCAGCCGCCGACGACGAGGGTCACGTCGGCCTTATAGGGCTCGGCATAGACACGGTATATTGTTACCGCAAGCGCGATGATCTGCACGGCAAAAATGACGAAGAAAGGACGGCTGATCTCGGAGAGGCGGCTTACGGAAATCGACTCGTCCTTGGCCGTAACCTTGAATGTCGGCTTGCGCGGGTTGAGCATGACCGAGATGACGGCCGGCAGCAGATGCACCGTCTGAACGTACTCGTAAAGCTCGGAAATCCATGGCCAACGGAAGGAGCCGTAGAGATAATTCTGCATCATCAGGTTCACGAGCATGTAGGCAAGCGTATAGGCGAGGAACTCGCTGCCGGAGGCCGTGAAGATCTCGAGGTCGAAGAAGAGATAGAAAAGCGGCGCGAACAGGAAGATGACGCGCGGGAAGGGGAAGAGCCAGAACAGCGTCGAGGACATGTAGCAGAGACGCTGTGGCAGGCTGAGGCCGCGCTTCAGCAGCGGGAAGCGGAAACGCAGGATCTGCATCATGCCCTGCGCCCAGCGGCTGCGCTGGCCGATGAAGCTCGCAAAGGTTGCCGGCTGCAGGCCGGCAATCAGGGGCTTGTCGACATAGATACTATTCCAGCCGGCGCCGTGGAGCGCGAGCGCCGTTTCGCAGTCTTCCGTGATGCTGATACCGCTGAATCCGTTCTGAGACTCCAATGCTCTGCGGCTCAGCACGGCCGCGGAGCCGCAAAAGAAGGCCGCATTCCATTTGTCCAGACCGCGCTGAATGATGCCGTAGAACATCTCGTTCTCGCTCGGCATGGTGTCGAAGGTGCGCAGATTGCGCTCCAAAGGATCCGGGTTGATAAAGAAGTGCGGCGTCTGGACGAGAAACAGCTTCGGGTCGTCCTCGAAATAGCCGACCGTCTCCAGCAGGAAGTCACGCGCGGGCGCGTGGTCGGCGTCAAAAACGGCAATGAGCTCGCCGTTGGAATGTTCGAGGCCATTGTTGAGATTGCCGGCCTTGGCGTGTTCGTTGCGCTCACGCGTCAGATATTCGACATCCAGGTCGATGCAGAGCCGCTTAAGCTCGTCATGCCGCGCGATGGCGGCCTCTGATTCCAGGACTTTGGTCGAATGCCGCTTCTGTGCGGTGCCGCCGTCGTCGAGCAGCCAAACCTTGAGCTTGTCGGCCGGATAGTCCATCGCCTTTGCCGACGCGAGCGTGTTGGCAAGAAGGTTGGTATCCTCGTTATAGGAGGGCACGAAGACGTCTACGGACGGGAAATGCTGGGTCTTCGATGCGCGCGCGGTGCGCGGCGGCAGGGGCGTGGCGACGATGAAGAGGCTGAGCATCAGCATCGCGACGTTGTACATTTCGGCGAGGTAGAGTAGCAGGCCGGGCACGAAGTTTTCAAGTTGGTTGACCGGAGGAAGAGTGCTTGTCGTGCGCCAGTAGACGTAGCGCAGCACGATGGCCGTACCAAAGGCAAGCGCGACAAGCCGCCATGTGCCCTGACGCTTCAGGATCTTGATGATAGCCATGATGGTGACGACAACCGTGCTGGCGATCAGCTGCGTCTGAAGGTTGACCGGCAAGGTGATCAGCACGACCCCGCATAGCGCGATCACGGCCCATATCAAGATGCTGCGTGCTGTCTGCATCGGTGTTCCTTCAAAGGTATTGTCGGGCGCCATCCTGGCGCCCCGAGACCGCGCCGTTTAGCGGCGGCATGCCCCGGATATGCCAGCGTCTCCGTTACAGTCCGGTAAAGGCACGATAATATTGCTCGCAGTATTTGCCGGCACCGGCTGCACCAGCATCGACGACGGTCCCGTTGCGCCACCCGTTTGAGATGGGTCGCTTTGCCCATCCGGCAATGGCACACGTGGCCCGATCATCGGCGGGAGGGTTGGCTGCGTTTGTGGCTGCAACGGCACCATGGCCGGCTTACGGACAACAGCGGGACGACGTATCGGCTGTGCCGGACGATTTTGATAGCCGATTGTGATCGGCGCCGTGCGATAGGGGGCCGCGTCAGGATAGACCAGCTCTCCCGGCTTGCCGAGGACGGCCTCGGCTCCGCGCGGCGTTCCCCAGGGTGCTAAAGCGGCACCATCGAAATGGCCGGCGATTGTGTAACCGTAGACGGTGCTCAGGAGCTGACGCTCGGTGGCATGGGCATCACAAAGCCTGATCCTCGCCTGCACCATACCGAAATTGCGCTGATCGAGCTGCCGCGCGAAACCGGCCTGAATCTGTTGCCAGGCGTAGAGGCACGTATCCCCGGTTCGGCTTTGGCCGGAAGCATAGCCGAACGGTCCGTAGCTGTTCTGAACCAAAATCGCCGAACGGGCGAGACGGACGCCCGGAATTGCCGAAGCCATTTCGCGGGCAATCGTGCGTTCATTGATGGTGTTGAACGGCCTGCTGCCGAGACCCTGATTTGGTCCGGCTATGCCGAGAAACTCAACCTTCAGGAAATTCTGGCCGGGGACAGACGACGATGTGGCAAGCGAAATCGTCTGGTCCACATCTTTGCCATGCCGGCGCTCGACCACATTGACGATCGCCGGGCCGCCTGGTGGCGGGAAGGCTAGCGCCTTGTCGTTGTCGACGGTTTCCACCCCGATCGACTGCCGCACATGACCCGTCGTCGTGCAGCCAGCCGCCAGGCAGGCCAGGGTCATCAGCGCTATGGTCTTTGTAAAATGCATATCTTGGGATCGCGACAATTGTTCATGGTCAGATTCATCGGCAAATTGCGCGCCGGTTCGGGGAATCAAGTCCTTGTATTCGGTATAGTGAATAAAGGTGAATATGGTTAACCGAGCGTTAATTTTCGGGCTGCGGCCGTGTTGATAGAGGTTAAACAGTCACTCCATATGCAATTGCGCGCTGATAGTTGTGGAGCGCGATGCCCGGTGAGGGCGGAAGCTAGAGTTTCGATCAACAAGTATATGCTTCTCTTTCACTATTCCTCCGGCCCGGATGCTGAACGGCTGTGCCGCTGCGAAAGGTCGATAGGGTTCCCAATCAAGTTCCAAGAAAGCGTGACTGATGCGCGCAATGCTAGAAGCTGCAAGAAGGAGGGAAGTTTCCGCTTCCGCAGGACGGGGGCTTTTCTGCACTTGCGAAATGAATATAGTCGGCGCCACCGGATGTTGTCGTATCCGATCGCTGTTCCACCGTTACCGGCCGCAAGGCGCGAAAGTTGTGCACCAATATGCTGGCCTGGCTTGATCAGAAAACTGAGATTGTTGAGCGCGCCGATCCATCGTCGCGTTATTTCGAGCCGGCGCATGCTGCCGACTATGCAGGGAAACCTGGCCAGCCGCTGAAACTCATGCTGCAGGCACGCAGCGATTTTCTGTCGATCTGGCGGCGGGGAGATTATCGCGAGCATGTGGCGGAGTTCAAGCTTTTGGGACGCCAGATCGTCATCGTCAATTCTCCGGAGGCGATCCGCTATGTGGTGGCCAAGCGGCATGAGAATTTCGAGCGCAAGACGCCGCAAATGCGTCGTGCCTTGGAATATCTGCTCGGAGATGGGTTGTTCATTTCCGACAAGGAAACCTGGAAGCAACGCCGACCATTGGTCTCCGATATCGTGCACAAGAACCGCGTGCCCGCTTTCGGTGCGATCATGCAGACCACAGCCAGCGAACTCGCAGATCGTTGGCAGCGTCTCGGCGAGAGGGCGGAGGTAAATGCCCTGTTCGAAATGGCGGGGCTGACCGCGGAGATTATCTCGCGGAGCGTCTTCGGCAATGACTTGGGCGAGGAGAGCGCCAACGCGGTGACGGAAGGCTTTGCCAGCTATCAGGCGTTGGTCGATTCCATCAATCTCGGCTATTTCCTTGGCTTCGACGAGGGCCTGCCAATCGTCAAGACGCCGAGCCTGCGGCGGTCGGTCAAGCGCATCCATCGGATTATCGATCAGGTGATCGAGGATCATCTCGCGGGCAGGGGCGACAACAGCTCCATGGTCGAGCTTTTAATCCGTCGGCAGCAGCGTAATCCGGAACTGAAGCTTGACGTTGTGGCGCTCAGGAACGAGGCGGCCACCATCTTCATGGCCGGGCACGAAACAACGGCTGCGACCTTGACCTGGGCGTGGTATCTCCTTGCTGGTGCGCCTTGGGTGGAAGAGGCCGTCCATGCGGAAATCGACGCTGTTTGCGGAGATCGTATTCCATCGATAGACGATGTCGCAAAGCTCGATTGGTGCCGGGCTGTGATCGAGGAGACGCTGCGGCTTTATCCGCCGGTTCCGATTCTGGCGCGACAGGCAGCGGAACCCGACGAGATTGGCCATGTGAAGGTACGCAAGGCAGCACTCGTGCTGATCGTGCCGTGGATTCTGCATCGCACCGACTCGCTTTTTGCCGAGCCTCATCGCTTTCATCCCGAACGCTTCCTGGGTGATGCCAGGCCGACACCTTACAGCTATATTCCGTTCGCCGCTGGTCCTCGCGTGTGCCCCGGCTTGCAATTTGGTCTCACGGAGGCGATCCTTTGCCTTGCGATCTTGGCCCAGCGCTTTCGTGTGCGTGTGAAGCGGGGCCATAGTGTCCAGCCGCAATGCCGTCTGACGCTACGTCCTCGCGGCGGCATACCCGTTACCGTGCATAGGCGTTGATCTGATGCCGGCAGATGACGGGAGAACACAGCCCGCCCCTCAAAAGCGCAAAGCCTGGACCTATGAGGCTCCCAAGGCGCCGCCGCTTGCCGATTTTCTAGCCGGAGGCGATCGGCGCAAAGCATTTTTGCGCTATTGGCTGTATGATAATATCGACAACGCTGCAGACCTGTTCTTCTATTTTGCCTTCATGTTGCTGCCGGCTCGGCTCTGTTCTGCATTGGGTGGTTGGCTTGGGCGCCTTCTGGCGCCGCGCTTTCACAAAGGTGCTTATTCGCGCGCTGCAGCCAATCTGAAAATGATAAAACCGGACCTTGGCGACATTGAGCTTCACAAATTGCTGACGGCTTATGCAGATTCCCAAGGCCGGCAGATGGCCGAATATTCCGTTGTGCCTAGGCTGGCGCGACGACATGTTCGAACTGTCGGCACGGAAGCCATCATTGAGCGCTGCGCAGCGGATCCTGTCATTTTCATCGCCCCGCACGTCAGTAACTGGGAAGTGCTCTGGCATTGCCTGCTCGATATGGGGCTTACGTTGACCATGAATTATGATCCACCCAAACGCCGGTCGCGCCACTACATTGTTAATCGCCTCCGGAAGGGAGCTGGCCTCGGCATCCTGAGGCCCGGACGCAGCTTTGTCCGCCCGGCTCTGCGAATTCTCGAGAATGGCGGCAATCTGCTGATATTCTGTGATGAAGCCTTCAACGGCTACATCCGCGCTCCGTTTTTCGGCCAGCCTGCCCATCTTGAGGGCAACTATGCCCTTGTTGCGCGTATGGCGCGCAAGACGAATGCGTTGATATATCCATTATTCATCACGCGGGATGATGGGGCAAATTTCACATTGCGGGCATTAGAGCCGTTTAAGCTGGCGACGGCGCCGAGCGCGGAAAGTCAGATCATTATGGATGTCGCACTTTTGAATGCGATCATAGAGCCCATTGTTCGCGAGCACCCGGAGCAATGGTATTTTGTGGATAATCGACCTTTGCGGGCATTCTAAATCTGTTTAGCAACATTGACGAGTGAGGGCGCCATGAGCGATCAAGCCGTCTTGAACTCATAGATTCATCGGAGCGACCATATGGCAACGGGGCATTTATGGGTGCCGTGGGTTGAAGAGTGCCAATGTTTGGGTTAACGATCCGCGAAGTAAAGGAATGCCTGTGGCGCTGATTGTCGCGGATACACAAAATTCCCTCGAGCATATTATAGTCTGCAACTTAGCTTTCGCCGTTTCAGTTTTATTGCCCAGCTTAGAGCATGATAGGATTTTAAATGACGATTTTGGTTTCTGGAGGCGCTGGGTTTATTGGCGGGAACTATGTTCTCGATTGGATTGAGCAACATGATGAAACTGTTATCAATCTCGATAAGCTGACCTACGCTGGTAATCTGAATACGCTGAAAGGCCTGAAAGGCAACAATCGTCACGTATTTATACATGGTGATATCGGCGATCGCGGTTTGGTGAGCGAGCTATTGTCGATGTACAGGCCGCGTGCGGTTCTCAATTTTGCGGCAGAAAGCCATGTTGATCGTTCGATCCACGGTCCAGGTGATTTCATCCAGACGAATATTGTTGGCACGTTCAATCTGTTGGAGTCCGTGCGCGGCTATTGGGATGGTCTGCCTGACTATGAGAGGCAGGCGTTCCGTTTTCTACATGTCTCGACGGACGAGGTTTACGGGACTTTGTCGAAGGACGATGCGCCGTTCAACGAACTCAATCGTTACGAGCCGAACAGTCCTTATTCCGCCAGTAAAGCCGCCTCGGATCATTTGGTTCGCGCCTGGCATCATACCTATGGCCTGCCGGTACTGACAACGAACTGCAGCAACAATTATGGCCCATATCATTTCCCGGAAAAGCTGATCCCGTTGGTGATCCTAAATGCGTTGTCGGGCAAAAGCCTGCCGATCTACGGCGACGGCCAGCAGATCCGCGACTGGCTCTATGTGCGTGATCACTGCAGCGCTATTCGCCGTGTGCTGGAAGCCGGCAAGCTCGGCGAGACCTATAATGTCGGCGGTTGGAATGAGAAACCCAATCTCGACGTCGTTCACACGATTTGTGCTATTCTCGACGAACTCAAACCGCGGGCTGGTGGTGGCCATTACAGTGATCAGATCACTTTCGTTAAGGACAGACCCGGCCACGATCGTCGCTATGCGATCGATGCGCGGAAGCTCGAGCGCGAACTCGGCTGGAAGCCGCAAGAAACATTTGAGACCGGCATTCGCAAAACGATCGAATGGTATCTAGCCAATCAAGATTGGGTGAGCGACGTTACTAGTGGTAACTATCGCGAATGGGTCGGCAAGCAGTATGAGGTTGAGCTGTGAGTGCCATTTTAGTCACCGGCGCTAATGGGCAGGTCGGGTTCGAGCTGCAGCGCTCTCTCTCGAGTTTAGGTGATGTCGTGGCTTTAACGCGGGTTGAAATGGATCTCGCGAGCGAAGCAAGCATCCTTGCCGCTCTTCGCAAGCATCAGCCCCGCGTGATTGTCAACCCGGCCGCCTATACGGCGGTGGATCGAGCCGAGACCGATGCGGGGCTAGCGATGGCGGTTAATGCCGATGCGCCCGGCATCATGGCGCGCTGGGCCGCCGATAACGGCGCTTTTCTGATCCATTATTCGACCGATTACGTTTTCGATGGCACGAAGGCTGCTCCCTATGTCGAAGGTGATGCGGTCAATCCGCAATCCGTCTATGGGGAAAGCAAGTGGCAAGGCGAAGAGGCGGTGCGTATGTCGGGCGCGCGTCACGCCATCCTGCGAACGAGTTGGGTCCATGGATATCACGGCAGTAATTTCCTGAAAACCATTCTTCGACTGGCGAGAGAAAGAAGCGCGTTGAACGTCGTGGCCGATCAGATCGGCGCGCCTACTTCGGCGGCCTTGATTGCCGACGTCACGCGGATGGTGATCGAGCGCGCTACGGCCGCCGAAATCCCCGGCGATCTCTCAGGGACCTATCATCTGACGGCGCAAGGCAGTACGTCCTGGCACGGTTATGCCGCGCATGTTGTTCGCGAGGCATTGGCGGCAGGGATTGAGCTTGCGCTTTCTCTTGACACACTAAATCCGATATCGACCGCCGAGTATCCGACTCCTGCCAAGCGACCGGCCAATTCAAGGCTGGATTGCAGGAAGTTGATGGATCGCTTTGATTTCAGGCTTCCCGGGTGGCAGGAGGGTGTCGATGATGTGTTGGTCAGATTGCGACCTGCGGGAAATTGAAGGTTTCAGGCCCGCGGTGGGTTATCATCTCAAAAAGATGCGACATAGGTTGATAGACCGAAGACGAGGCGCCAGATAATGACGAAAGTACGCAAGGGTATCATACTGGCCGGCGGATCAGGAACGCGCCTCTATCCGTTGACGCTGGCGGTCAGCAAGCAGCTTCTGCCTATCTACGATAAGCCGATGATCTACTATCCGCTAGCGACATTGATGCTCGCTGGTATCCGAGAGATCCTTATTATCTCGACGCCACAGGACACACCCCGTTTTGAACAGCTGCTTGGGGATGGTAGTCAATGGGGTATCAAGCTCGATTATGCTGTCCAGCCCAGTCCCGATGGCCTTGCGCAGGCATTTCTGATCGGCGAGGCGTTTCTAAACGGCGCAGCATCTGCGCTCGTTCTAGGGGACAACATCTTTTACGGACACGACTTTACCCGATTGCTGCATCAGGCAAGCAAAAAGGAGGCGGGCGCTACCGTCTTTGCCTATCATGTGCAGGACCCACATCGTTACGGCGTGGTGGAGTTCGATGCGACGGGACGAGCGATTAGCTTGGAAGAGAAGCCAAGGGTACCGAAGAGCAATTATGCGGTCACCGGCCTTTATTTTTATGACGAAAGCGTAGTCGAAATTGCGAAATCCATCAGCCCGTCGCCGCGTGGCGAATTGGAGATCACGGATGTCAATATCCGCTATCTGAACGCCGGCCAACTCGATGTGCAGACGATGGGGCGCGGCTATGCGTGGCTTGACACCGGGACGCATGAATCGATGCTGGAAGCTAGCCACTACATTGCCACGATCGAGAACCGGCAGGGGCTGAAGGTTGCCTGCCCCGAAGAGATCGCGTATCGCAGTGGTTGGATCAGCGCATCCGAAGTTGAGGCGCTTGCGCACCCGCTGAAGAAGAACGCTTACGGGCAATATCTCCTGGGGATATTGCGCGAGCGGATATTTTGACCACCACGGCGCGCCATGCCGACAAATTTCCCTTTCGAACAATCTCAGTGGGACGACGAATGAAAGCTATCGATACCGCCATCCCCGACGTAAAGCTCATTGAGCCGTCAGTATTTTCTGATGATCGGGGCTTCTTTTTTGAGAGTTTCAACAAGTCGAAGTTTGAAACTGCGATCGGCAGAAGTGCTGATTTCGTGCAGGACAATCACAGCCGGTCGGGAAAGGGTGTCCTGCGCGGTCTCCACTATCAGTTGCCGCCGCATGCCCAAGCCAAGTTGGTGCGAGTTGTGTTCGGCGAAGTCTTCGATGTTGCGGTCGATCTCCGGAAATCTTCTCCGACCTTCGGACAGTGGGTGGGCATTCTTCTGTCGGCTGAAAACAAACGGCAGCTTTGGATTCCCGAAGGGTTCGCGCATGGCTTCCTGACGCTCAGTGAGCACGTCGAATTCTTATATAAGACAACGAGCTACTACAGCCCGGAGAGTGACCGGGGAATTCGGTGGAACGACCAAACGATAGGTATCGATTGGAATGAGAGGGATGTCCTCATGCTTTCCGCGAAGGACCGTGAACAGCCTATGCTGGCGGATGCAGAGGTGTTTGAATAGCTGAGTTTATTTTCTCTAGTTTCTTGTCGGCGAGAAGACACGATAGCAAATCGCGCTACGAAATTTTTCAATTGTCGAAAGCTAATGAAACCTACTTCACATATGGAGAGGCTTAAGAGTGAAATGAATCGCACTCAAATCGTTGTTCTTGCGATCGTAGCCATTACTCGAACGGGAATTCATCGATTGGAATGGTTGTTCCGCCAGTCACAATCAGACTTTCATCAGTATATGAACTGAGCGTAAGATAAGTTAATCTTCTGCACGGATATCGATGCATCCCGTCTCAATTGATAAGCGAAATCCATGGATTTGAACCTCAGCAATGAACGAAAACGTTCAGCGTTTGAAGCCCTCAAAGAAAAGAGGGACGTTATGGGCGCCGTAATCCTTCGCGACATGCGCACCAGGTTTTTCAACCATGGGCTTGGATTTATTGTTCAGTCACTGTGGCCTCTATTTCACATCTTAGTTGTGATGATGATCAACGTCTCAGCTGGAAGGGCCGCTCCATATGGTGACAACCCGATGATTTTCTTCGCCTCGGGACTCATGCCTGCGTTGTTATTCATCTATATTTCAAGATTTATGTCGCTCTCTATTATCTTGAACAAACCGATGCTCTCTTTTCCCGTTGTACGAATAACCGACATTCTTTTTGCGAGAGCGTTTTTGGAGGTCACCGCAGGCTTCATAACTATAGCATTGATGTGGGTTATATTTACTGTACTTGGGATAAGTCCGTATCCGGATGACCCCGTACAAGCTATTTTAGCGTATTTAGCCACAATTCTGCTTGCTCTCGGTGTGGGAACAATCGTCGGCGTGATCACGTCATTTCTGCCAATTTTCGCAACAATTTATGCGCTAATGGGCATTGTATTCTATGTTACTTCCGGATGCCTATTTGTAACATCAAATTTCCCCGATCAGATCGCAATTCCCATGTCATACAATCCAGTTTTGCAGTGCGTAGAGTGGATGCGTACGGCATATTTCGAAAATTATAGTGATAGGCTCGTAAACCGAGAGTACCTGGTTGCATTTGGTGCAAGCACACTATTGGTCGGACTAATTGGGGAAAGAGCGTTGAGAAGAATACTTCTTGAGGCAAACTAACTTTCTAGGCCAGAAGGCGGTATGAGGAATGTCATCCGCATAGTTTATGATCAAATCTCATCTGCCTAAGGCGAATTTCGATTCACTTTCGAGAATATAAGTACCTATGTGTCAGCGTCGGCCGGAAGAGAAGTACTATCAATTTTTTGGAAATCCCAAAATCCTTAGAAAAGGGTGATTCAGCTTACCCCTCAAAGTTTGCAGTTCCCTCTCCTGAGCGTCAATAATCTGAATTGTCGTTTGCTCCTTGCTGCTAGCTTTATCAGAATTTTTGAGCAATTCGTCTCTCAGTTCGGCACATTTCCTTTCGCATAGGTTGAGACTGTGTTCAGTCTGACGCAAGGCGTTTCCTTTCGACCGAAGTTCCGGTTCAAGCTTATCTTTAAGATAGTGAAGAAGACGGCTATATCGTTGCTGGAAAGTCCTTGCTTTTAAGTTCGCAGCAGCCTGCTCTACTTCGGACGCTATTACGCGGCTTCGCATAAGCTCTACTTCCTCCTCAAATCGCTTTTGGATCTGTGATAGTAATGCTTGTGACGCGACGTCCTCCCTCTTTCTCAGATCACTTTCGAGGACAAGTCTTGCCTTTAACTCATCGAGGTTCAGGAGATTTTCATGCCGTTGAAACTCCAGTTTCGCGTTAGCCGATTTCAACGATGTTATCGCGACCTCGCCTAAAAAAATATCTCTACCTAGACGGGCTATCTCAGACTGCAGTATCCGTGTCCGGAGCCAGATATGCTGTTCCAGCTCACTTTCGAGAGAGGGGACTTCGTCTCCCGACGGACATTCGACAGGTAGATCAAGCCGCCATCGCGAGAGCTTCTGGACATCAACACTACTGTAGACTTTTGAAACATCTCCCCAAAAAGATCCATCAACCGGATTGTCGAGGGAAAGATTACCGTCAAGTCGAAACTTCTCGTTCCATAAATGTAGAAATGGCGCATCTTTCAGGCGCTCGTATACGTCTGAACGCCTTTCCGGCTCTAAAAGGTCGCGATAGTCGTCCCAGTGCAGGGGATAGGCAAAACTCGAGGGGCTAACTTGATGCGATAATCCCAATTCAACAATCAAACGCGTAAGTAAACGCGGGCCGATTTGCCCCCAATATACATCCTTTCCAGCGTCCCTTGCGTTTTTAATAAGTGCCTCAAGTAGCGCCGATTCACTCGGAATTTTCAAAATAGCACCGTTGACATGGCGATTATCCTCCCATCCAAAAAAGGAATTCGCCATGGGAACTTTGTTACTCAGACACAACACATCGGTGTCTACCCACCAGTTCCCTTTCTTCTTGAGCAGTTCATAACGAAACAGGTTGCTGAACGCCGCTACGCTACCTTTACTTCCGTCTTCTTTCTTGTAAAAAAAGACGTCCTCGCGCGGCAGTATATCATCGGCATCACATAATATAACTCCACTAGGAACCTCGATTTCATCATAAGTATAAAGATGAAATTGGTGCCCAAAATGCAAAAAGGATTTCATGCAGATATTTGCATAATTGGCCAGGGATTCTCCATGCCAGAATGACTGAAAAATCTGCATTTGGAACTATGACCTCTCACGAACTACTGCTAAAAATTATATCTAAATTTACCGAAGGCGAGTGCGTTCACGGTTGAACAACTCAAGCCATTTCTTTGCTACCTGAGTGGCAGAATACTTTTCCAAAACGACACCCTGACTTTTCTTTAAGTAACGATTTCTTTTGTCCGCGTCGGATAATTTATTGATGGCAATTTCTAGCTCCCTTCGCGATACAAAAAGATACTCCGATAAACCGCATTCCTCAAGTAATTGCTGGTAAGACGGAGTGCGACTCGCGATAACTGGCACCCCTCGATTAATTGCCAAGGTCGCTTTATTGTTGGACTTCGAGTATGTAGCCATTTGAAAGTCATTTGGTACATGGCTAAGTATGCACAAATCGAATTGTGGAAGTAATCTTGGAAAGGTGTCCAAGTCATATTGATGAAGTAGAACATTATCGCGATGGCCAAAGCCAGCTACATTAGTGACTATATGGTATCGTATCTGTAGAGTTTCATGCATCCATTCCAGCAGCGGTGAAAACTCTAACATGGAGCGATCAAATGATTCACGATAGCCATACCAAAGCACATCCATGGGACGCTTTTGAACGTGAAGTTTTTCAACCGAGTCTTCGAGGTGAAAATCGATTGGGTCCGGGATAACTACAACTTCGCTGTCAACAAAACAGCTCATGTTTATCTGCATTTCCACAGTTGGAACCACATACACATCAATCAGATCCTCAAAGCGCCTCATTTGCTCCATCACGTTGGGATAGAAGTCTGAAACAAAGCCCATAATTGAACAATGAGGATTGTAACGCTTGAATTCGCGAATCTCCTCTTCTCGCGCTTCAATTGAGAACAAATGATTAACCAAAATGCAATCGGCTGTTGCGCCCTGTTGCCCAAACCGAACAAAATTGACACTATTCATGCATTTTACTTGAATGGCGTCGATTTTCATTCGTTTTGCAGCATCGCTAGAATTGTGCGCAGATAAGATCGCACATACAGGCCTGTGTTTCATTTTGAAAATGCCTTATCGTTTTAAGTCCGCGACGTCCTTGAATTGAGTTAACCGAGGTAGATGCGGTGGACTCCGTTGCGCCCCTCGCGGGCTCCGTATGTAATAAAATGGACGAGGGGATTGATTTTGCTTGCAGCGACATCCGGATTTTCGAGCAGGTACTGTAACGTGCTGAAAAACGATGTTGGATCTCGACCTTCCGATGCACCATATTTGATGTAGTGTTTTATTGGTTCGATTCCTGACATAGCTACATCTGGGTATCTATTGAGATACCAATTGTTGGAAAAAAACAGGTCGCGCATGATTCTCTCAACGTGACGCGCTTTGCTGACCAATGGCGACTTTCTTATGAGCTGTCCTCCAATTATAGCCTTGAGTGCAGCATTCAGGTCTGCCTTAAGCGAATCGAAGTGATCATGACCATCGTATGGGTCATGTTTACGTGGGAACGTTCTTGGGTCCAATGAAGCAAGCCACCGTTCCATTAGCTCTACTTTAGCAATCATCTGCCTTGCATCTGATCCTTGTGAAGCGAGGCGTTCTTCTAGATATGTAACATCAAGCCATTGGCGCATCGTCGATTTCTTGCCACGCCAGAACGGAGAGAAGAAAGCCGCTAGAGGTGTAGCTAGAATGAAGCCATAGTCTTGAGCAAACATACTTGGTTGATAGTACTCTAAACTATTAGCTATCCATATGTAGCTTTTTGAGGAGCTGCGGTCATAGTGACTGTGCCATCCGTCTTTCAGCTCCTTTTCCGACCAGCGGCTTGCCCGTTCCAATGAGATCTTGCGAGACGCGTGTATTTGCGACCGAATTGGCAAGTGATGAAGGGAAAACCGTAGCGGAAAGTCCACCGCCCCTGTGAATTCGGCAATGTGTCCCCCTGACGCAGACAAGTTAACTCGTTCGACCGGTTGAATCCAAGCTTTACTCTGCAAAAAATAGCTGGGGTGATCGGGAAGCTCGAAGTAGCGGTAGTCCTCTCTATACCGACCTTCGACGGCTGCCGTGTCTTGCACGGGTCTGAAATTCAATACCGTAAAGGATACTCTGTTTGCGCCGAACTTGCGTGCAGAATGCAGTCCCTGCGCGAGAGTCATTTTTGGAAACGGGCTTCGTCGAAACTCGTCTGCATCAGTATGGATAATCCAGCGCCCAGGAAAAGCGGTCGCCAATTCTTCTTTCTTTTGGAGGATGTCGACCCACGCAACTTTTTCTGTTGGAGCTTCGGGAAAGCGCTCGTGGATTAATACCCGATCGGGGTATAATTCCTTTAATCTCTGAACAACCTCATACCCTCCGTCGTCAGACCAATTATCGAGCACGACAACATCACAGTCTTGCTCGATTAGATCTTCGATGGCTTCGCCAATAACATCGCACTCATTAAATGCTGTGATAATGGCCACGGGGCGCTCGACTTCGGTTTCGGAGGCAGCATCAGCGCGCGTGTCTTCGATGGTTCGATTATATAGTGCTGCAAAAATGGTATAAGGGTGCGCCCAGGGGAGGCAAAACTGCCCACTTAATACTGGAGGCAACGATATATTCTTGTTAAAATCGTTATAAGCGGCCTGTCGGAGGAATGTGTTTCCAATATAACTGTCTTGAACGCTGATACGAACGATGGTCGCTCCAGACCTATAGAGCCGCCATATTTGATTAGGTGTAAACCCAGATCTCGTCTCATTGCTTCTGTGTAACCAAACTATAAGAGTATTAGCACCTTCAATGCCTTGAAGGCTTTCGATGTCGTCCACCTCACGAACAAAAGAAAGCGGAACACCCTGCTCACTAAAGGGACCAAAGGCATTGTGCTCACCTATTATTACGACTTGGGTCGCACTTGCGGTTCCAACGAGCCCTTTAATAAGCTCGTTAAGGGCCTCAGTTACCGTGCGATTTGCAGCAATGTGCATGTTTGACATTCACCATTCTCTACTAATTTTGCTTCAGGTTACAGTGGGAGGAGCTGGCCTGAACCAATTCGGACACAAAATGGGATTGTATTCAAAAAAACTCACCCCATATGATTTGTCTGTCGCGTGCGACGATTAGGTCCCAACATACAGCAGCCTGCGTAAGCGTTATCTACAGTATCCAATGAGTGTTTTCTAAGCACGGCTACAGGATAAGACGAACCTGCGCTATATTGATGCAATTTTCGTTAAATGAGATCTGCATCTCCACAATCTGAAGGCGTACTATTCTTTGTTTCGATAACAAAGCTCGCGCTCCCAATCAAGTGCGGTTCTCACAATAAAATCCAGATCGTCGTGCAGCGGGGTCCAACTTAGGTTTGTCATGGCCTTCGATGGATTTGCAACTACCGATGCGGCGTCGCCCAGCCGGCGTGACGTGAAGTTTATTTCAAAGTCTGACCCCGAGAGATGCTTAACTCTATCCAATACTTCTAAGACGGTAAAGCCTTTGCCATATCCGCAATTTGCAATTAGCGAATCACCACCTTGATGCAGCCTGTCGATTGCTTTCAGGTGCGCACTGGCCAAATCACTCACATGGATATAGTCTCTTACGCAGCTACCGTCTCTCGTGGGATAATCAGTTCCGAAAACGCTAATGTGTTTGCGCTTTCCCAGCGCCGTTTCGCAAGCAACCTTCAAAAGATGGGTGGCGCCCAATGAGGATTGGCCTACCCGCCCGTGTGGATCACTTCCTGCAACGTTGAAGTACCGAAGCGCTGTGTACTTAAATTCAGGATGGGCCGTTGCAGCATCTCGAAGCATAACCTCCGTCATTAGCTTAGACGAACCGTATGGCGATTCGGGGTTCAGGTCTGCAGATTCTAGAACAGGCTCGGCAGTCTTAGGGGTGCCATAAACGGCGGCTGTCGACGAAAAAACAAAATGTGGGATTCGAGCTTCGATGGCGGCGGCAATCAAGATACGAGATTTTGCGGTATTATTGTCGTAGTATTCAAGTGGATCGCTGACTGATTCTGGAACCACTACTGAACCGGCGAAATGTACAATTGTATCTATGCTATGTCGTGTAAAAATCTGCTTCAATAGCGCTCGATCTGCAATATCACCTTTATAAAAGGTTGCATCAGGAGCTACTGCCCATGCGAAACCAGTTGATAGGCGGTCTAATACGACTACGTGCCTTCCGGCGTCGATCAGAGACCAAACGGTATGACTGCCGATATAGCCTGCTCCACCCGTAACCAAGATTGTCATGTTCTTCCTCTAAGCTAAGTTAGGTCGATAGATATAAATTGCTTGTTTTGAAATATTGAGTTCAATTCAATACGTAATATTCATGCGCGAAGTTTTAGTGATACCACCTTCTTGTGTTGTGATTAAATATGCAGGATAATACACGAGTAAAATCTAGTCTAATGGGCGTGGCTACGGTTATATCTCCAAGTCATTGCAAACGCGGACGGTGTCGTGGTTGCCGCGTCGGTTTTCGCGTTCCATTTAAAATATTGGTGGTTCAATTTGAGGGGGCGACTGTAAAAGTCTCGACAAAAAGTGGTGAATTGTCATTTGATGACTGCCCGCTGAATCGAGAGTATTAAAATTCACGGCCCATACGCCTCAGCTTCAGTAAGAGAAGATAGAGCAGAGATGTTTCATCTAACACGTTCGCGGCACCCGCTTCATCCGTGATTTCTACCCCAAAATTGCCTAATGGGCGTATAGATGTGTATCGCCGCGCGGTCGCTCTGCGGACAAATTTCCGTCTATGCTTTGGCGCGCTCACATAGACCTACTGCGGCAGCAAGAGTCAAGTGGGGCAGGCGTTTTGGTAGCTATTTACATGACTGCGAATCCTTCAAGGTAGACAACTGAACTCTATTGTCCGTGCTCGAATGGGGGAAACTGCGGAGTAGTTTGAGCCAAGCTTAAGTCAACTCCCCCGGGTTTCTGGACCAGCGGAGGCCGGAGTTTTCTGGCTTCATCTAGGGAGGCAGGCTAGCCGTCCTTTCCGGATGACCTGTGACTGAAACTTCATTCAACGACGATTAGAGCTGACGTGTCGCCGGCATCGGGGTTGTTTCTGAGAATGGCGGAGGCCCGGCGTCCAATTGAAAAATCTGGTAGCTGAAGTGCGGCAGGATTGTGGTTGCTCATAAAGCCCCTTGAACTTCAGGATCGCCGATGGAGGGGAAAGCCGTGCGGTCGCCGTCAGTAGTTCTTCTACGTCGCGTAATTGTTGATAAAATCGTATTATTCTCCGAATTGGCAAGGTCAATCGATATTAAGGATATAGCCTTGAAAGGATTAACAGCGAAGGCTCGCGGACGGGTTTTGATGCCGACATGACGGAATGCTACTGCGTCTATGCCGTCAACAAGACGCTGTCTAAGATGCTATTCCGGCTCGGGTTCTATAGAGGTGCGGTGAGGTGACCTGAACGCCTCGCCGATGTCAACCTGCTCGTCGAACGGATCTCCGCGCTCGACTGGGTGGATGGCCGGAGGGCAAAGTTCATCTGCCGGCAGCCATAAGCATTCCCCTCATTGGGAGATACCGGTGTCAAGATTAACGCCGTCACAAGAGCTAACATCGTGCCGTAGTCGCGCGCGACGTTGCCATGCATGTAAGCTGTGATCCGTGCGAGGGCCTCTGATTTCATCGATTTGTAGCCTAGCCAACAATAAATATTGCTTTGATCGCGCCCGCCTCCGGCCTCAACCACTCCTTGAACACTTCCGGCCCGCCGTCTAACGAACCTCGATGTGTGTTCAATGCTGCCGTTGGTACGCGACCATTCTCCATCTGCCTTACGACCTCGGCAAAATCGTCCGGTTGCGCATTGCGACTGGCAAAGAGCGTGGTTTCGCGTTTGTGAAACTCCGGATCCGAAAACGTGATATCGTCGCGGACGACGCCGACGAGCACATAGCGACCGCCATGGGCGACGAAGCCGAAGCCGCGTTGCATGGCCCGGGCGTTGCCGGTCGCGTCGATGACGACATCGTAGAAGTCGCCATCGGTCAGACGCTTTGCTTTGGCTTCCGCCTCGTCATTGGCAAGAAGTATGCGGTCGGCACCGAGTGAGGCGAGAGTAAATTCCAGGCGGTCTTCGCGCATGTCCATGACGGTGACGTCTGCGCCGCGCGCTTTGGCAAAGATGATGGCCGACATGCCGATCGGGCCGGAGCCGACGACGAGGACGCGATCCCTGGCGGTGATGCCGCCGCGCTTGACGCCATGGGCGCCGATCGCCAGGAATTCGATCATCGCAGCTTCATCCAGCGACGCCTTGCCGGCCGAGGCTACATTCTGCTCCGGCACGCAGATGAACTCGGTCATCCCGCCATCACAATGCACGCCGAGAACGCGAAGGCTCTGGCAGGCATTGGTCACGCCGCGACGGCAGGCGATGCAGTTGCCGCAGGCAAGATAGGGGACGATATAGACATTCTCGCCGTTTTTCAGGCGGCTGGAACCATTCGCATCCTCGACGGTGCCGGAGAGTTCGTGGCCCATGACGCGCGGATACTCGAGAAAGGGGTGCTTGCCCTGATAGATATGGTAATCCGTGCCGCAAATGCCGACCCGCCTGATGTGTATCAACACTTCCCCTGCGGCTGGCGTTGGAACGTCGCGCTCGATCAGCGAGAGCTTGCCGGGTTCGTTACAGATCAGTGTCTTCATGACGATGTACTCTCAAGGGACCAAAGCGGTTGGTTGTTGATGTCAAAACAGTTGCCTAGCAGGCTCGCGAGGCGATTGGTCGAGTGCTCCATTGATGCTCTCCATGCCGAGTAGCCGCGAGCGTATCGGACCGAAACGATCATTGCGTCGCCTCCTCCAGGGGATAGCGCGCGGCGATCTCTCTCAGCACAGGCGCACTCAGGCGGTCGGCGGCGTCATCTGCCCATTCGAGGAACGATCGGACGCGGCGATCGACCTTTGTGACATGGTGCTGGCTGATGTCGGCGATGCGATGATTGAGAAACGGATTGCGGAAACGGTCGAGGGTTGTCGCTACGTAGGCCTGA
This sequence comes from Rhizobium sp. ASV8, assembly GCF_016429255.1. Taxonomy (GTDB): domain Bacteria; phylum Pseudomonadota; class Alphaproteobacteria; order Rhizobiales; family Rhizobiaceae; genus Rhizobium. Next base: position 38,538 of record NZ_JAELUG010000024.1, on the reverse strand, counting down.
GCCTCATTGCCCATGCCCCTCGCGGCAAAGCCTGGCACCACTTCGTTTCGGTAGACCGTATCCAGCCTCTGACGGATCTGATCGTCTGCCAGAATGGCGCGCACAGTCTCATCGGCCGGCCGGTTCCCGCGCAGCCAGACTTCAGCAAGGAACGTGTGGCCGAGATTGAGAATGTGCAGCTTCAGGCGCTCGTAGGGCTCAAGATCGTCCGTCAGGATGATGCTGGGGTGATTGCATGGCGGACGGACGCCCGGCGCGCGCTTGATCGCCCAGAGCGCATAGGGTTCGGCAACGGCACCGATCGGTTCGATCGGCTCTGAAACAATCCGGTCGACGAGCGTCTCGGCAAAGGCGACATGTTCGTCGAGCCAGGCAAGGAACTCGGTTGGGCTGGAGTTGCGCTGCGCGCATTCGATGACCGCCTGTTTGAGAACGCGTCCATTGGCCGTGATCAACTCGCAAGGGAGGATGATAAGCGGACGGCCGGATCCAAGCCAGCGTCTGAACAGAAGCGCTGCAAGTTTGGCGGGGAAGGATCGCGGAACTTGGCCTTTCCCGTCAAATCCATCATCCTCTGGCGAGGTCTGATAGCCGGTGTCGCCGGTGTTGGAGATAACGAATTCGACATCCTCGGCGAAGAGCGTTGCCAGCTCCTCCCAATGCTCGGCCGCGGACAGACCGTTTTCGACGCTGGTGACCTGTATCTTATGATCGACTGGCTGCCCGTCCGACATGCCGCGGACAACGACCGGATAGCCGTCGGGATGATTGAAGGCCTTCACGCGTCCGCTCCGGCTTGTGGCGCCGGAAACCTGGACGACTGTGATCGGACCGACGTCCTGGCCGGCTTGCCTCGCCTCATGCACAAACAATGCGGCATGTGCTTGCAGGAAGCGGCTGGTGCCGAACTGAACAATCCGCGGGCTCACGCAAAGATCCCCATAGCTGCAATACCGATTTCCGTGCTTGCTCGATTGCGCTGACCTGCAGTCACCACGCAATCCATCGATATCTGTTTTTTATCTATAGAAAACAGATATCGACGGCAGTCAAATGTTTTTTATGGGTAAGAACAGACGCAAGAATGCGATGCTCTCAACAAGAGGGAGCGTTCAAGACTATGCGTTCCAGAATGCGTGATCATGCCCAGTGTGGCGAACATGGGCTGGTGAATATCCACCTCCTGATGCGCGGTCCGCCTTCGATCCCCAGGGGCGCCGCAGGAATTTGGCGATAGGCGGGGGCATGGCGCTGATTTCAGGTGATTGGGCGGGCGAGATCCAGTTCGCTACCAGGCCTGGTGCCCGCAGGATCAATCATCCGTACGGATGACCGCATTGTTGTGGCGTGCTTTATCGGATGGGCGCTTCAGGAAAACCGGAGTAGGTTCGCATCTCGGCGAATATGTAAAACGGGCTTCGGCCATACTAACGAAGCTTCGCAGCAAGAGCTTCCAACAGATTGAAAGCACGGGCATATCTCACGCGTCCAGCTGCTATCCGCCACCGAAATGTTCGAGCGTTACAAGGCGAGCCGCTAAAGCGTTTCCGCTTTTCATGGAGTGACGAAAGCGCTCTATCGCGTTGTACTTTTGTGGATTTCCGGCGGAAAGCCGCTGCGCAATTTCCCGCGAAAGGCTCCAGACGTGGTCTTTCGTTAAAACCTGATCAGCGTACCGCCGCGCTTGCCGTCCGACGCACACTTTCCTCGGTCAGCGTCTGTCCGTGGAATTTCGAAAGTGACGCGGTCACCTCGTCGATCTCCTTTGCCAGCCGCTGCGCATCCCATCGCAGCGCTGCCGCGGCAATTGCGCCGATTTCGCACAAGCCCTGGATCGTAAGAAGGCCCTCGATTGCCAAAGTCGTCCTGCGGAAGACGATGTCGGATAGATGCACGACCAGTTCTTGTCGGGCGATCCAATCGATTTCGAGCGTACTATGCCGTTGCGCACCGCTGATACGTTGGTCGTCGCTGCACTCTGAGCGATGAGCGAGAATTGCCGCCGCGGTCGTACCGTATCGCCCGAGCAGCTCGTCGGCCCTGCTGGCCTCGACGCCGGTCTTCGCTGCGATTGACCGGATCCACGTCGCACGCTCGTTGGAACTGACCGGAAAATCCCGGCCGCCGCCGATGGCGAGCCGTTCTGTCGACGTCTTGCGGCTGCGTTGAAGGCGCGTGAGCACCGTGTCCGCTGCCTCTTCGGCAAAGCCGCGGAAGGTGGTCCATTTTCCACCCACCAGCGAAATGATCGGGAAGGGGCGACCATCTTGCGGCTCGAACATCGGCGCCGAATGATCGCGGCTGATCAGACCCGGCGACGACGCGTCCGACGCGGGCAGGGGGCGGATGCCGCTATAGCTGTACGTTACCTGATCTCGGTCGAAACGCAGGCCCGGCAGAAGCGAGCGCACGCTGTCGATGAAATAATCGATCTCGTGTTCCTCGCAGCGGACATTGTCCGGGTCGTCACAGGGAATATCGGTCGAGCCGACCAAAGCCTGCCCTAGATAGCCATAGACGAGGCAGATCCGGCCGTCGTCCGCTTCGAAATAGATCATGTGGCCGTTGAGGCTGCGCACCAATTCCGGATGGTCGAGCAGGATATGCGATCCCTTGGTGCCGCCGATCAGGTGGGCCGGTGCGCCGAGCGCCGCATTGACATGATCGATCCAGGGGCCGGCGGCATTGACGACGAGCTTGGGCTTGACCGAAAAAGCATAGCCGTCCGAACGCTGGAAGGTCAGCTCGCCGTCACGAGAGGAAACCAGCGATGTCGAATTGGCTGCCAGCGAGCCCTTGTTCGCTTCAAGCCCGTCACTGACCAATTCGTAGACCAGACGTTCCGGGCGACTGATCTTGGCGTCATAATAGATGCCGCCCGCAACGATCTGTCGCGTCACATGCGGCATTTCCTTGAGTGCGCGCCCCTTCAGCAGAAATCTGTGGCGGGGCATGACCCGGTTGCGGGAACCGAAGAAATCATAAAGCGCAAGGCCGATCTTGACGAGCACGGCGCCGCGGCTGCGGGGTGCGGTCGTCGATCCCAGCAAGGTGCGAAGCGCCGCAGGTATGCCGCGCATCCAGGAGAAAATGGGCACGAAAGTCGGCAAAGCCTCGACGCAATGCGGCGCGTTCTTCAACAGCAGGTTCCGTTCGAGTGCCGACTGCGCGACCAGCCGGAACTCGCCGGTCTCCAGATATTTCAGGCCGCCATGGATCAGGCGCGACGGAGCTGCACTCGTCCCGGAGCCGAAATCGGATTTGTCGACGATCAGGCAGTTGACGCCTTGAGCGCAAAGATCGCGAAACAATCCCGCGCCGTTCACGCCTGCGCCGAGAATGACGACGTCGACATCTCCATCTTGAAGTTGCGAGAAGCGTTGTTTCAGATCGGCGGCCATATCGGTCATAACATCATGTCCTGCTGCACTGCCGCGACAGAGGCTGTCCGCGCGGCACAATTGGCGGTCTAGTCTTGGGAGCGTGGAACTGCGAGATTGCCGATCCGTGGCCAGAGCGGCGTCATGGCTTCAGCAATGTCCTTGAAGAGATTGTAGCGAAGCCGGTATTCGTCGCTGCGACGAGGGTCCGGATGATAGGTCGTGGCGATCTTTGCAACATCGCGCGGATCGCTTTCCGGGGTGGCATAGATATCGACCCCGGCGCCGGCACAAAGTGCGGCACCCCAGGCGGCAGCTTCGTCGGTTTCGGTGGCGGTAACCGGCATGCCGAGCACATCGGCGAACATCTGCACGACGAGAGGGTTGCGTGATACGCCACCCGCCAGCCTTGCCTGATCAAAGGAAAAACCGTCGCTTAGGGCGTCGACGTGAATCTTATGGTTGAAGGCGATGCCTTCCAGCACGGCGCGTAGCATGTCGCCGCGGTCATGCCAGCCGCCAAGCCCGAAAAAGCTGGCACTTGCCTCGGCGCCATAGGGCGAGCCGAAGAGGTAAGGGTGAAACAGTGCGCTCGATGGTCGGTTGAATGCCGCCTCGATCTCCGGGGCGAGCAGGGCGTGAATGGATTGGCCTGCAGCCTCGACGCTTGCGATGTCGCTGGCGCACAGCTTGTCCAGGAACCATTCATAGTTGGCCGACGACGCCGGTGAGATCGACATGTTGTTCCATTGGCCGGGGGCAATGGCGTTGCGGCAGAACCAGCGGCGATCGACGCGCGGTTCCGACGAGAGCGTCTCGTTGATCGAATAGGTGCCGGCAATGACGGCGACGACGCCTTCCCCATAGCCGCCTGCACCAAGCGCCGATGCGGTCACGTCATGCAGCCCGGCTACAACGGGCGTGCCTTCTGCAAGGCCGGTGCGCCTGGCGACCGCTTCCGTCACATGGCCGACCACGTCGTCGGACCTTGAGATTTGCGGCAGCGCATCGAGCAGTTCGGGCAGGCCGAAGAGAGCAAGCGCATCCGGCGCATAGTTCTGCGTCGAGACATTGGTGAAGGAGGTGCTGGCCTCCGTGCGGTCCGTTCCAACCACGCCGGTCAGGCAGAAGCGCAGCCAGTCCTTGCAGCTCAGGATATGACCGATTTGCGCATAACGCTCGGGCTCGTTGGCTTTGATCCAGGCAAGCAGCGCCGAGGGCGCCGAGACATGCGGCAATTGGCCGGTCAGCCGCAGGGCTTCATCGGCAAGCGGGCTCTTCAGCCATTGCTCGACAACGGATCCAGCGCGGCTGTCGAGCGACAGCATGGCGCGTCCGAGCGGCTGCTTTGCCTTGTCGAGCAGGTAAATGCCGTCGCCATGCGCAGTCGCGGCGATCGCCTGAATATCGCTGGCCGGGCGGTCGCTGAGTTTGATCGCCTCGGCGATGGCATCTGCCGTCTGCGTCCAGAGCTCGTTCATATCGCGCTCGACGTGACGGGCTTTCGGCATGAACTGGGTCACGCGCCGGCGGGCGACCGCAAGCGGCGTTCCGTCAACATCGAAGATGACGGCTTTGGTGACGGTCAGACCGCTGTCGATTCCGAGCAGACTCGGCATTCCTGTTACTCCTGATGGTGAACGATCCGGCGCGGCCGACATGGCCCCTATGGTCAGGCTCGTTCCTTGTCGCTCCTGGCGACGACCACATTGATGTTCTTGCTCTGCATACGCTCGAGATGCGTTGCCGGGGTCTTTTCGTCGACGATGACGACGTCGAACTCGTCAAGCGTTGCAAAACTGTGTAGCGCCCGCCGTTCGAACTTCGTGTGGTCCATCAGCAGCACGCGCTTGGCGGCGCTGTTGAACATCGCCCGCTTGATGTCGACAAGCTCCGGCGACTGGTGAAAGACGACGTCGTCGATGATGGCCGACATGGAAATGAAGGCAACGTCTGCTCGCAAGCGGTTGATTTCGTTGATCGTCATGCGGCCCATGAAGGCGTTGCACCAATTGTAGTATTGCCCGCCGAGCGCCAGCAGGTTGACATCATGCATATCCTTGAGTGCATTCATCAATGTCAGCGAATTGGTGATTGCCGTGACCGGAACCTTGGCGGGCAATTGTGATGCCATCTGCAGGACCGTGGTGGAATCGTCGAGGAATATCGCCTGGCCGGGCTCGATGAACTGCATGGCGGCGGTCGCGATCATCTTCTTTTCGCTGGCCTGGCGGTTGGCGCGATAGACGTCGCTGGATTCGATGAGGCTGGTGGCGGTCGCGGTGACGATGCCGCGCGTCTTGCGCAAGAGACCCCGGCTGACCAGTTCGTCGACATCGCGATGGGCGGTCATCAGGCTGATGCCGAACCGCTCCGTCAGATCCTCGATGCGGATGGAGTTCTCCGCCATCACAGCCTCGGCGATCATCTGCCGGCGGGCGATCTGACGGGATTGCCGGCTGTCGCTCGGCAGTTCGTCTTGCAGGTAGGTGATGGGGCTTGTCTTGTCTGTCACTTTGGCCTCTGACGCTGAGCCTTGCGGGTTATACTTGCCGCAGCGAATAGCATTCTGGATAAAAATTTAGGAATAACAGTTCGCTATTGGAGTTGCTGCAAGTTATGCCTGATGTTTGGTCAGGTGCCGCCGATGGCGGTGGGGTTGGGGACGCCGTCTCCGGCGTCCCCAATGTGATTACTGAGCCAGAACGAAGGGCGCGGTGTACTTGTCGACATTGTCCTTGGTGATCAGGAGGCAATCGAACAGCTGCTTTTCGCTGGTAGCACCGGTCTTTCCGGTCTTCAGGAAGCTGTCGGCCTGCTTGACGGCTTGTTCGGAGAACACAGCAACCGGCTGTAGGACGGTGTACTGCAGTTCGCCGGCCTTGATGGCGGCGACCGCGTCCGGCGAACCGTCGAAACCGCCGACCTTGACGTTGGCGAGCTTGCCGGCTTCCTTGAGCGCGGCAATCGCGCCGAGCGCCATTTCGTCATTGCCCGAGATCACGCCGATAATATCCGGGTGAGCCTGCAGCATGGACTGCATCTTGTTGTGGCCCTGGGTGCGATCCCAGTTGGCAACTTCCTTGGCAACCTTCTGCAGGTCGGGATACTGCGTCAGGACGGTTTCATAGCCGTTCGAACGGGTGGCGGCGTTGTTGTCCGAGGGAGCGCCGAAGAGTTCGGCATACTTGCCCTTGTCGCCAACGGCTTCGACCCATTGCTGTGCACCGATTGCGGCACCCTGGGCGTTGTTGGAAACGAGCTGTGCCTTGGCAAGGCCTTCCTGGTTGATTTCAGCATTGACCAGGAAGACCGGGATGCCGGCAGCAACGGCCTTCTTGACCGCGCCGACGGAGCCGTCAGCATTGGCTGGGTCAAGGATGATGGCGACCGACTTGTTGGTGATGGCCGTATCAATCAGGTTGCTTTCGGTGTTGGTATCGCCCTTATGGGCACCGACCGTTGCCGTGTAGCCGAGCTTTTCGGCAGTGGCCTTGGCGACATTGCCTTCCGTCAGCCAGTAGGGGTTGGACGGATCGTTGACGATGATCGTCATCTGGCCGGCGGCCCATGCTGCTCCCGTCAGAAGCGGTGCCACAGCAACCGCTGCCATGACGATGCGCAAACCTTTTTTGAACATTAGTCTCTCTCCCTTTTGATGAGCTTTGGTAATACCGGCGGACCGGCGGTTCTTTCCCTGGCCGGAAAGTCTCCGGCCAGTGACAAGGTCGTATGCAGCGTCAGCTGGACTTGGTCCGGCGTCCGTACTGAATGCTGTTCATGAGGACGGCCAGCACGATGACTGCCCCGGTAAAGACCGTCTGCCAATAGGCCGACACGCCAATGATCACGAGACCGTCCGACAGGAAGCCGATGACGAAAGCGCCGAGCATGGTGCCGCGCACCGTACCGCGGCCGCCGGTCAAGGCGGCGCCGCCAATCACGACAGCGGCGATTGCCGTCAACTCATAGGTCGTACCGGCGGTCGGGCCGGCCGATGTCAGCTGCGAGGACAGAACCAGGCCGGCGATGGCGGCGCAGACGCCTGAAAACACGTAGACGAGGATCTTCACGCGCTTGACCGGAACACCGGAAAGATCGGCTGCACGCTCGTTGCCGCCCGAGGCATAGAGCCAGCGGCCGAATGCGGTACGGCTGAGGACGAGGCCGCAGATGATGGCGAGTGCGGCAAGGACGATGACGCCGATCGGAATGCCGGCGAGGCGATTGAAGCCGAGCCAGTCAAATCCGGTATTGCCCAGTTCGGGACGGCCGCCGAGATTATTGTAGGTGAGACCATTGGTCATCAGCAGCGCAATGCCGCGGGCGACGTAGAGGACGCCAAGCGAAGCGACGAAAGCGGGAACGCGCAGATAGGCGATGAGCACGCCGTTGACGGCACCGACGACCGCACCGAGCGCGCAGGTCAGCACCACCACGGCCCAGACCGGCGGATAAAGAATGACGCCGAAGCTCGAAAGCGTGACGCCCTGCATCAGGAAGCCGGCGATGCAGCCGGCAAGGCCGAGCGTCGAGCCGACAGAAAGGTCGATGCCGCCATTCAGAATGACCAGCAACATGCCGATCGCCAGGATGCCGAAGATGGCGACATGCGAGGCCATGGTCAGGAAGTTGCTGAGCGAGAAATAATAGGGCGACAGGAAGGAGAAGACCGCGATGATGACGATCAGCGCGAAGAAGGCGCGTCCTTCGAGAACCAGCCGCACGAGACTGAAATTCTGCCGCTGTCCGTTGGATGCTGGTTTTTTATCTGTGATGTTCGTGACTGACATAATCAGTGCTCCATGAATGCGGCTAGTGCGCGACCACTGCTTCCCCGGAGGCGGCCATGATCTTCTCTTTGGGGACGTCGGGACCGAACTCGGCTGTTATCTTGCCGCGGTGCATGACGATAATGCGATGGGCGATGCTCAGGCATTCGGCGACTTCCGACGTCGAATAGATCACCGCCAGGCCTTCCTTGGCGCGTTCGGCCAGAAGCTTGAAGACCTCTGCCTTCGCACCGATGTCGATGCCGCGGCTTGGCTCGTCGAGCAGGATCACCTTCGGTTCCGTCGCCAGCATCTTGCCGATGACGACCTTCTGCTGGTTGCCGCCAGAAAGCGAGCCGATTGCAGCCTCGCCACCATCGGTCTTGATGTGAACCTTGCGGATGGATGCGTCCACCAGCGAGCGCTCGCGACCGGTCGACGTGAACAGACCCTTGGTGAAGGCGCCGATACTGGCGAGCGACAGGTTCGAGCCGACCGTCATCGTCTGGACGAGACCGTCACGCTGCCGGTCTTCCGGCACTAGAACAAGGCCCTGGGCGATACGGCCGGCGATGCTGAGATTGCCGAGATCGCTGTTTCCGAGCAGGACGCGGCCGCCGCTCGATTTCAAACGGCCCGCCACGCATTCAAGCAGCTCGGTGCGCCCTGCGCCCATCAGCCCATAAATGCACACGATCTCGCCGGCGCGGACCTTGAGCGACATGCGGTCGACTGCGTTGTAGGCGGCACCCGAGGGGCCCGGAACGGTGAGATTGTCGATCGTCAGCGCGACATCGCCCATCTTGTAGCCGGTTGGCGGGCTGCCGAGGTCGAAATTGTCGCCGACCATGTTGCGCACGATCCATTCGAGATCGATATCCTTGCGCTCCGCATAGGCCGTCATATTGCCGTCGCGCAGGACGACGGCGTGATTGGTGATCTGCAGCGCCTCTTCGAGATGATGCGAGATATAGACGATCGACACGCCACGGCCGGTCAGATCGCGAATGACCTTGAACAGGACCTCGACTTCTGTGGCGCTGAGCGCCGATGTTGGCTCGTCCATGATGAGGATACGCGAATTGACCGAAAGCGCCCGGGCGATTTCGACGATCTGCTGCTGACCGAGCCGGAGATCTTCGACCGGCGTCAGGGGATCGATATGCTCTTCCAGTTCCTCCATCAGGGCGCGTGTCTGACGCTCTTCCTCGGCAAAATCGACCACGCCGCCCTTCATGATCTCGCGGCCCATGAAAATATTGTCACGGACGCTCAGATTGGGGGCGAGGCTCAATTCCTGGTGGATGATGGAAATGCCGCAGGAGCGGGCATGGGTGGAGGAGGCAAAGCTGATCGCGCTGCCGTCGAGGATGATCTCGCCGGAGCTTGGCTGTATGACGCCCGAGAGGATCTTCATCAGCGTCGATTTGCCGGCGCCATTCTCGCCGAAGAGTGTCGTCACTTCGCCGCTGCGTATGTCGAAATTCACGCCCTTGAGGGCATGAACGTTGCCATAGGACTTGGCAATATTACGGGCAGCAAGAACGACTTCGCCGGTTTTTGCCCCTTTTTCTCGTGCCTGGCTCATTTCAGCTCGACCTTCACTGGGGTGACAAGCCAGTTCTTTGGGTTGATGAGCTTGAACACGCCGACAATCGTTGCGGTCTTGCCGGTCAGTTTTTCCGGGTCGAGACTGCCAAGTGTGGCCTTCTTCATCTCGTTGTTGATGGCCGAACCAGCATCCTGATATTCGATCTGATTGGTGAACTGACCGAACTGGATATTGCCGGTCGCGTCGCGAAGCTCGGTGCCGTTGATTGCCGGCCCGGTCTGGACACGAATGACGACTCCGTCCGGAAGGCCTTCGATCTTGAATTCGTTGAGGTTGGCCTTGCGGTCGCCAAATGTGCCGTTGAGCGAGACGGGGAGAACGGGGCCGGTGCTGGTCGCCACGCCGTATTTTTCGCCGGCGGCTTTCTTGTCCGACAGGACGGCAGTGGCGAGCGTTATCGCATCGACAGCACGTTTCTCGACATCAGCCTGAACCTTCGGGAATTCCTGGGCGCCGTAGCTGTCCGGCTGAAAGCCCTGTTCGCGAACATCGTGCTGAGAGCCGATCGTGACGACCTTGGTATCCGCGGCGATGGCGCCGAGCACGATGACGACAGCCGCGACGCCGGCTGCAATCTTGAGCTTGGAACCTGTTGGCTTGGCGGTTGTGTATGCAGTTTGCGTATTCATGTTCAAACGACCTTCGGCGATTGCGCCGGATTGCCTGATGGAGAGGGAGAGAGGTGCTGCGATGCCGGCTACGATCTAGCGGGCGCCGATCCGTATGGTTGGATCTGCGGGCGTTCCGTTCGGCTGCAAGCCGAGCCGCGCGGGGAAAGGGAGTTCAGCATCAGGAGCCTCCTCAGCATGCCGGGTGCCGTCTCCTCCGGTCGCCCGTCTTGGTTCTGTCGCCATCGATAACGATGGTTTCTGTGATAGAGTTATGTTAATAACTGTATTTCATATGTTATAAATTTCAGAAGGTGTCAATCATCAAAAACGGGCATTGTGCGTTCTTCGCGATCTCGTGAACATATGTCTGTCAGCTTTTGCGCTCTCATGCTTCAGTTCTACCAATCGCGGATGGGTTGGCCGATCATATTACCGCGGCGGCTTCCATGGGGATCGAGGTATCTCTCATAAGATACTGATATAATGCAATTATATAGAGAGAATGCCCGGAGCATTTGGATCTCGGGTTGACTTCTCTGTCTGACGTATTCGTCCTGGCGTCTCTCTGCTCTGGCCTGCTCCGGCACTTTTCCTGCTGAGTTGCCTGAGATTTGACGCTGATCATTTTATATGAAAAAAATTACAATGCTAGAAAAAAATTACTGCAACCATGATATCTCTGTGTTATAAATTGAACATCACTATGATGATTGCGTCGGCGCATGATTTGGCGGCGGCTCTGGTGCCGAATCCGACTGGCATTCTATCTAGGGTCGTTCCCGCGCGGGTGTAGGTGCGGGCGATTGAAAATGAAGACGAGCGCAAAGAGTAAAGCCGGGAGGAGCGATGATGGTTTTGGCGAATGCGAGCGCCCCCGGCATGGGGCGTGCAACAACGGAGCAGGTGCGCAATGCCTAAGAGCGATGGGATCATCATCGGGATCGATGCGGGAACCTCCGTTCTCAAGGCGGTTGCTTTCGAACTGTCCGGGCGGCAGATCGCATCGGCGTCCGCGCGAAACCGATATGAGACGGGCGATGACGGTTCTGTCACGCAATCACTTGGGCAAACCTGGGCGGATTGCGTCAGCGCCTTGCGCGGTCTCGGCGAGAAGCTGCCGGATCTTGCCACGCGAACGGTGGCGATCGCCGTAACGGGGCAGGGTGATGGCACCTGGCTCGTTGGGGCAGGGAATGCTCCGGTGGGAGACGCCTGGCTCTGGCTCGATGCGCGCGCCGCGCCGACGGTGACGCGGCTGAGCACCGGCTCGGGTAACCGCGCGCGCTTCGAGGCGACCGGCACGGGCCTCAATACCTGCCAGCAGGGCACGCAGCTCGCCCATATGGATCGCTTTATGCCGGAGCTCCTCGATCGAGCCGAGGCGTCGCTTCATTGCAAGGACTGGCTTTATCTGAACCTGACGGGCATCCGGGCGACCGACCCATCGGAAGCAAGCTTTACCTTCGGCAATTTCCGCAATCGGCAATATGATCCGGTTGTTATCGATGCGCTCGGCCTTGCGCGGCGGCGTTCGCTTTTGCCTGACATCATCGACGGCACGCAGATCAGCCACCCACTGACGGCAGAGGCGGCAAAAGCGGCCGGGTTGCTGGCGGGAACGCCTGTCTGCCTCGGTTATGTCGACATGGTCATGACCGCTCTTGGCGCGGGCGTGCGCACCGGCGGTCAGAATGCCGCCTGCTCGACGATCGGTTCAACGGGCGTCCACATGCGCGCGAAAGCCGTGCCTGATGTCCAGCTCAACGACGAGGGAACCGGCTATGTCATCGCCTTGCCGATCCCGGGTATCGTCACCCAGGTCCAGACCAATATGGGCGCGACCATCAATATCGACTGGGTCCTTCGGATCGCGGCGGATCTGATGTCGGAGGGCGGCAATAAGGTCTCCTATTCCGACCTCATTCCGCGCATCGACGCCTGGTTTGCCGAAGCGCGTCGGGCGAACCTTCTCTATCATCCTTATATTTCCGAGGCGGGAGAGCGTGGCCCCTTCGTCAACGCTCATGCCCGCGCCGGGTTCACGGGGCTTTCGACACGGCATGGCTTTGCCGACATGTTGAGGGCAGTGGTCGAAGGGCTCGGCATGGCCACGCGTGACTGCTATGCGGCCATGGGCGACATGCCGTCGGAGTTGCGCATCACCGGAGGGGCTGCCCGTTCGCGCGCGCTTCGCGGCTCGCTTTCTGCGGCCGTCAGGGCGCCGGTGCGCATTTCGGAGCGTGAAGAGGCCGGCGCCGCCGGCGTGGCGATGATGGCGGCGGTCTCCATCGGCGCCTATCCCGACATGGATAGCTGTATTGCCGACTGGGTGACGCCGCTGCTGGGCGACGCCGAGGCGCCCGATGCCGAAAATGCCGATCGCTATGACCGGTTGTTCGACGCCTACAAGGATGTGCGACAGGCGATCGCGCCGGCTTGGGACAAGCTGGCGCAGCACTAAAGCATCGGCCCGAAAATCGGTTCCGATTTTCTGAAAGCCTGATGCGTGGATTCAAGGAGATAGAGCGCCTTTTTGCTTCCGGAAGGAAGCGCACGCTCTAGCCGGCACCGTGAGCGGGCGCCGTATTCAGATTTGATTTGATGATGCCAAAGGCATCCGAAGGAGCATGACATGATGGAACCGGAAATCTTTGATCTTTTCGTCATCGGCGGAGGCATCAACGGTGCCGGCATCGCCCGCGATGCAGCCGGCCGGGGTCTTTCGGTCATGATGTGCGAAAAAGGTGACCTGGCAGAGGGAACGTCCTCGCGTTCCGGCAAGCTTGTGCATGGTGGCCTGCGCTATCTGGAATATTACGAGTTTCGTCTGGTGCGTGAAGCTCTGATCGAGCGTGAAGTCCTGCTCAATTCCGCGAGCCATATCATCTGGCCGATGCGCTTCGTGCTTCCGCACAGCCCGTCGGATCGTCCGGCATGGCTCGTGCGCCTCGGGCTCTTCCTCTACGATCATCTCGGCGGCCGCAAGAAGCTGCCGGGCACACGCTCGCTCGACCTTCACCGTGATCCCGAGGGCGCTCCGATCCTCGATCAATATTCCAAGGGGTTTGAATATTCCGACTGTTGGGTTGATGACGCACGTCTCGTCGTCCTCAATGCGCTCGATGCCGCAGCCAAGGGCGCGCAGATCCTGACGCGGACGGCCTGCATCAGCGCCCGTCGCGACCAGGGCGGCTGGATCGTCCAGATGCGAAACGAGCGTTCGGGCGAGGTGCGCACGGTGCGGGCGAAGGCGCTGGTGAATGCATCGGGTCCCTGGGTCAACGATATCATCCACCGGGTTGCCGGCTCCAACAGCAGCCGCAGTGTCCGTCTGGTGAAGGGCAGCCATATCATCGTTCCGAAATTCTGGAACGGTCAGCAGGCCTATCTGGTGCAGAACCACGACAAGCGCGTGATCTTCATCAATCCGTATGAGGGCGACAAGGCGCTGATCGGCACGACCGACATTCCCTATGAAGGCAAGCCGGAAGAGGTAAAGGCAGACGAGAAGGAGATCGATTATCTCATCACTGCCGTCAATCGCTACTTCAAGGAAAAGCTGCGTCGTTCCGACGTGCTGGAAAGCTTCTCCGGCGTGCGGCCACTCTTCGACGATGGCAAGGGCAATCCGTCTGCCGTGACGCGCGATTATGTCTTCGATCTCGATGAGACCGGCGGCGCGCCGCTTCTCAATGTCTTCGGCGGCAAGATCACGACCTTCCGTAAGCTCTCCGAACATGCGATGCAGAAGCTTGCTCGGTTCTTCCCGAAAATGGGCGGCGACTGGACGCGGAGCGCCACGCTTCCCGGCGGTGAAATTCCGAATGCCGACTATGTGTCTTTCGCGGACGCGTTGCGCAGCGCCTATCCATGGATGCCGCGCGCGCTCATCAATCATTACGGGCACCTCTACGGCGCACGCACCAAACTCATCGTCGGTGATGCGACGTCGCTCGCCGGGCTTGGCCGTCATTTCGGTGGCAATCTCTACGAGGCCGAAGCTCGGTATCTGGCCGCTTCCGAATGGGCGCAGAAGGCAGAGGACGTGATGATGCGCCGTACCAAGGAAGGGTTGCGCATGACGATCGAGGAGAAGGCCGCGTTTTCCGCCTGGTTCGACACCGAACTGGCGCTGGCCGCCTGACCCAACCGACATCGCCGGGAGACAATATCGATGCCTTTGACCCTATCGCTCAACACCAATCCGCTGGTGAACCGCTTTGCGGAGCCTTCCGACCTGATCGAAACGGTGGCGCGGGACCTGCGCATCCGCGATCTGCAACTGACGCATGAGTTCATCAATCCCAGCTGGCAGGCGCCGGTCATTCGCCGCCTGACGCGCGACATGCAGGCGGCATTGAACCGCACCGGCGTCCGCGTGACCTCCGGCATGACCGGTCCCTACGGCCGGCTCAACCACTTTGGCCACCCGGACAAGGACGTTCGCCGTTATTATGTCGACTGGTTCAAAACCTTTGCCGATATCACGGCCGATCTCGGCGGCCAGTCGGTCGGCACGCAGTTCGCGATCTTCACCTATAAGGATTATGACAATCCGGCGCGACGCGAGGAACTCATTCAGATCGCGATCGATTGCTGGGGCGAAGTGGCGGAGCACGCCCGCGCCGCCGGTCTCTCCTATATTTTCTGGGAGCCAATGAGCGTCGGTCGCGAGTTCGGCGAGACGATCGAGGCCTGTCTTTCCTTGCAGGACCGGTTGACGAAGGCGCCATTTGCCATACCGATGTGGATGATGGCCGACATCGACCACGGAGACGTCACGTCCGCAAACCCTGACGATTTTGATCCCTATGCCTGGGCGCGCGCGGTGCCGACGGTTTCGCCGATCATTCACATCAAGCAGAGCCTGATGGATAAGGGGGGGCACCGTCCCTTCACCGCAGAATTCAACGCCAAGGGCCGCATCCAGCCAGCACCGCTTCTTGAGGCCTTCGCTCAAGGTGGCGCCAAGGACAATGAGATCTGCCTTGAACTGTCGTTCAAGGAGCGCGAACCGAACGATCGGCAGGTCATCTCGCAGATCACCGAAAGCGTCGCCTTCTGGGCTCCTCATATCGACACGGGCGTCGGTGACTTGCATATCTAGCCGCAGAGGTAACTGAGTCCCGATTCTGCAATCCAGTCAGAGATGCGGCGAGGCCGCAGGGCGCTGATCGGGACTTAAAGACAAGCAGGCGGAATCATATGCGTGAGATGATGAAGAGGAACGGTCGATGACGGATGCCGATGCTTCGCTCGCCGTGCGGGCGGCCTGGCTTCACTATGCCGGTGGACTGACCCAATCCGAGGTGGCAAAGCGCCTCGGCGTTCCCTCGGTCAAGGCGCACCGATTGATTGCGCGCGCCGTCGCCGATGGTGTCGTGAAAGTGACGATCGACGGCGACATCGTCGAATGCGTCGAGCTGGAGACCGAGCTTTCGGCGCGGTTCGGCCTGCAATATTGCGAGGTCGCTCCTGACCTTGGCGAAGAAGGCTTTGAATTTCGCGCGCTGGGTCAGGCCGGTGCCGGCTTCCTTCGCCGGGAGATCGAAAGCGGCAACAACAAGGTGATCGGCCTCGGCCATGGCCGTACGCTCTCGTCTGCCGTTCATCATCTGGCGCGGGTCAACGCCAAGGACCTGCGCTTCGTGTCGCTGCTCGGTGGTTTGACCAGAAACTATGCCGCCAACCCCTATGACGTCATGCACCGCATCGCCGAGAAAACCGGCATGCAGGCGCATGTGATGCCCGTGCCGTTCTTTGCCAATACGCGTGAGGATCGCGACGTTCTTCTGGCTCAGCGCGGCGTTAAGGAAGTCTTCGATCTGGCCAACGGCGCCGAGTTGAAGCTCGTTGGTCTCGGCACCGTCGATACGGATGCGCAGCTCGTCCTGTCCGGCATGGTTGAACCGCGGGAGATCAAGGAAGTGACCGCAGCCGGCGGCGTCGGCGAAATTCTCGGGCACTTCTTCGATGCCGAGGGCAATATCCTCGAGACGACGCTGACGGCGCGCACGCTTTCGGCATCGCTGCCGCGCTCGAAAGAGGAGCGACTGGTTGCGCTCTCCGGCGGTCTGCCGAAGGTCGAAGCCATTCGAGCCGTTCTGAAAAGCCGCTGTCTCTACGGTTTGATCACGGATGAACGCACGGCGCGGGCTTTGCTGAAAGTATAGTTGCCGCACGTTCGGAACGTGATTTCACGACAATATCACAAATGAAATGTTGAATTGTTATGTTTTGATGTTATATTGCTTTCAACTCCACTCAGGCAATGGCCGGAGGGTAAGGTGAAGCGGGAAGAGCGCCAGCAATCGATCATCAATCTGCTCGTCGAGCACAAGACCGTCGACCTCGACGATCTGGCCGATCGCTTCATCGTGTCCAAGATGACCATCCATCGCGATCTGGATGACCTCGAGCAGGCGGGCGTGCTGCGCAAGGTTCGCGGTGGCGCGACGATCGATGCCGGCACGCAGTTCGAGAGCGATTTCCGCTTCCGCGAGCGCCAGGGCCATGAGGAAAAGCTCGCCATGGCGCGCCGGGCGCTGGAGCTGGTCGAACCGGGTATGACCGTCATGATCAATGATGGCTCAATGGCGGCCGTTCTTGGCGAGATGGCGCTGGAAAAGCGACCACTGACATTGATCACCAACAATGCCGCCATCATCGACAGGATGAGAAATGAAAGCGGCATAACGCTCATCGCGCTTGGCGGTATTTATTCCGCCAAGTTCAACGCCTTCCTTGGCGTCGTCACCGAAGAGGCCCTGTCGCGTCTGCGAGCCGATATCGCATTTCTGTCGACACCGGCCATCTCCGGCAGGCTCGCCTATCATATGGACGACAACGTCGTGCGCACGAAACGCGCCATGATCGCATCGGCCGCCAGGAGTTGCTTGCTCGTCAACCATCAGCGCATAGGGCACACGGCCCTGCATGTGATGGCCGATCTCGCCGATTTCGACGCAATCATTACGGATCGCGCCCCGGATGAGGCAATCGTCGAGCAGTTTCGCCGTGACGGTATCACCCTAACCATTGCTTCTACCCAGGATATGAGATGACAGAGACGCCTCGCTATTGGATCGGCACCAGCTGGAAAATGAACAAGACCCTTGCGGAAGCACGGGCCTTCGCCGAAGCCCTGCGTGCCGCCGATGCTCTTCGGGACCCGCGTATACAGCGGTTCATCATTCCCCCGTTCACGGCCGTGCGCGAGGTGAAGGCCATCCTGTCGGAAAGTTCCGTGAAGGTCGGTGCCCAGAACATGCATTGGGCCGATCAGGGCGCCTGGACCGGGGAAATCTCGCCGCTGATGCTCAAGGATTGCAATCTCGACATTGTCGAGCTTGGCCATTCGGAGCGTCGCGAGTTCTTCGGCGAAACCAACGAGACCGTCGGCCTGAAAACCGAGGCCGCTATTCGTCACGGGTTGATCCCGCTGATCTGCATCGGTGAGACGCTGAGCGATCGCGAGAGCGGTCGTGCCACGGAAATCCTCAGCGAACAGGTGGTCGGTGCGCTCTCGAAGCTTTCCGAACAGCAGAAGCAGGCGGACATCCTGCTCGCCTATGAGCCGGTCTGGGCGATCGGCGAAAAGGGAATTCCCGCCGAGCCCTCCTATGCCGATGCACGCCAGGCCGAGATCATCGCGGTCGCGCAAAGGGTGCTTGGCCGAAAAATCCCATGCCTTTACGGCGGATCGGTCAATCCGCAAAACTGCGAGGAACTCATTTCCTGCCCGAACGTCGACGGGCTTTTCATCGGGCGCTCCGCCTGGAACGTCGAGGGCTATCTCGACATCCTCGCCAAGTGCGCCGCCAAACTCTGAAGGAGATCATCATGAAACTTGCTATTGCTGGAGACAGCGCCGGCGAAGGGCTCGCCAAGGTTCTCGCCGATCATCTGAAGGATCGTTTCGAAGTGAGCGAAGTGTCGCGCACCCAGGAAGGTCCAGATGCGTTCTACGCCAATCTCGCCGACCGTGTCGCCTCCGGCGTCATCGACGGCACCTATGACAAGGCCATTCTCGTCTGCGGCACAGGCATCGGCGTCTGCATCTCTGCCAACAAGGTGCCGGGCATCCGCGCAGCTTTGACGCACGACACCTATTCTGCCGAGCGCGCCGCGCTGTCGAACAACGCCCAGATCATCACCATGGGCGCCCGCGTCATCGGCACTGAGCTTGCCAAGGCCATCGCCGATGCTTTCCTGGCTCAGACCTTCGACGAGAAGGGCCGTTCGGCCGGCAACGTCAACGCCATCAACGAAGTCGACGCGAAGTACAACGTTCGCTAAGACCAGTCTCCCAAGACGCAGCAAGCCCGGTGATCCCTGCGATCGACCGGGCCTGTCTGTTTTTGTGCCCAGGAAAAAGTGGCGGGATTCACGCCTGCTTGCGGCCCGAAAGCCAGCGCTTGAACTCGATATTGGTGTCTGTCTGGATGGCGCCGACGCCAGCTTCGACGAGCGCGCCCCAGACGCCTTCGGGATCGCTGATGGCCCGGCTGTCGTTGAAATCGAGATTGTGGGAAACGTCGAGCGTATTGATCCACAAGCGGATGTTCTGGCGCTCCAGTTCTTCTCGGCCGGCTGCGAGATCGGCAAGATCGGTAAACTTGACCTCGATCATCGGCGCGCCAAGCGGCTCGATCAATCTGAGGTCCGCGGCAAATTTTCCCGGTCTGACGGGGAACATCGGCATATGCGGAATGGAGCCAAACCAGTCTGCTGTGCTCACGGGAAAGTCGCGGCTCTCCGGCACGACATCCGACTTGATGATCACATGTTCCTCTGCCCCCAACCGCTGGACGGTCGCGATCACCAGCGGCAGTTCATGTGGAAACTTTGTGTCGATGTTGACGAACACCCGCCCGCGGGCTTCCTCGAGCGCCTCCTCCAAGGTCGGCACTCGCTCGTCGGTGAGTGCGGCTGCGTCTCCGCCCGCGCCGTCGCGAAGGCGGAGCTCGCGAACGGCAGAGAAGCTGGTTGCTCCAACTATGCCGCTGCCCGACGTCGTCCGGTCGAGCGTCTTGTCATGGATGACGACCAGATGCCCATCGCTGGTTGCCTGGGTGTCGATCTCGACGAATTCGACACCAAGCTCGGCAGCTCCTCGGATCGCCGCGAGCGAATTTTCCGGCGCTGCCGACCATAATGCGCGGTGAGCAATGGTAATGATCCCCCGATTGGCGCGCGACATGAGATCGTAGATCTCGGAAGAGCGGGATGAGTTGGAGATGGCGACAGCGGTCGAGCCGGACATGGGAAGACTTTCTTCGGCGGGGATTTTCTGGCGGGTGGGAAACACAAGACTTTCTTGTGTCGGCTCGTCGACCTAAGGCGGCGACGGCGCTTCGATCATTAATACGCGCAAGGTGTAGTCCTTATGACAATCGCGCGAAATCTGAGCGACATAGGCTCCGCCAAAGTCCTGCGAGAACACCCGAATCGGTCTCAGAAAGCGCCGCTGTGGCTCTTCGACGCCCAATTGCCCGCCTGTGATGCTGGCAACCATGTCCAATCCACAGCTGATTTTCGAAGGAAGCCGGCGAGCGCAGGAATTGGCAGAGAACGAGGTCTGATGGGGGCGTGCGCCTTCAGAATGCCGTGATCGTCGCAGTATATTGGTGCGACGAGCGGGCGGTGTTATTCCGAGAACCTGCGATGTTGAGCCAGTATACGGGCGATGCGGCGCCGGTTAAGGCTCGTTTACGTTTTGTAACATTACGGCCTTAATCGATGCGCATTTGAGTGGGCAATGTTGCTCCTAACCCCCGCCGAAGTGTGAAGGGGCGGACCAACCACCTCTCAAAACCGGCCCCCCGTCGCGAGAGGAGGCCAGACCAGGGTTCCGCTCCCCCATCAGTTCAGCGTATTGTCAGAGGGCGCTGATAATTCGGCGTCGGGATTTGCTGGACAACCGCAATTGGCGCGCAAGACTGCTTTTATCATCGGCAATGGAAGTCTGGAGCACGATCTCTCCGGGGCCATCGACAGCGCTGACTTTGTTATGCGTTTCAACGAGCCGAACCTCGCGGATGACAAGAGCGGCTCGCGGACGGATGTGCTGATGCTGGCTGCATCGAGCAAAGCACTGCATCTGCGGATGGCCGATCCTGCATTTCTGGAGAATGCGGCGCTCAAGTCGGCGAAGATCCTGATGCTCGCCTATCACCCTGAGGTGATCCGCAAATATCATCCCCGGCCCAACATTTTTCAGCGTTTGAGAGGCCGCAGGGCCGATTGGACGACGCAGGCGATCGAACTCATGGGGCATGCCGGCAAAGAGATCCGCATCATGCCGCCGCAATTCTACGCCGATGGGTGTGCCGAACTCGGCATTGCGGCTAGCCGGATGCGCAAGGTCTTTCCCAGTACCGGGTTCCTGGGCATCCGCTATGCTTTGGCGAACCTCCCGACCTCCGAGTGGCAGATCAGCTTGTGCGGCTTTGGTTGGCAGGGGTGGAAGCGCCACGACTGGCAGAACGAGCGGAGCTGGGTCGAAAGCAAGATCGCAAGCGGTCTCATCGGAATGGCCGCCTGAGACAGGCAGCACCATTCAACGCTCGCTGCCCATCGGTGAAGTTCTATTATTTCTGCCCGAGCAAGCCGCGCAATTCCGGCAGCCTGTCATTCACCAGCCAACCATAATAGTTCTCTTCCGGCAGCTTCTTGCCGCCTGAAGCATCTGCGGCCTGCCGCAGGGCAATGGCGCGTCGCCGCGGTTGGCCGACATTGTAGAGCGTCGCTGTCAGGCCCGGATTTTCGCTGATGTCGAAGCCCTGTGCGCGATAGACATCCATGGCGTCCCGGACAATGGCCGCGATATAGATCACGCTGCGATCCGGATCCATGATATCGCGATAGATCGCCTGCGGATCGTCAGCCGACAGCTTTGACAGTCCGCTGGTCGCATGCACGAGATCGGTGACCTCAAGAGCCGTGAGCGGGCTGATCTGGCCGAGGCCGAAGGTTTGTCCGGCAAAGAAGGGCTGGAAGAAGGCGCGCTGGAACGTCATGTTCTCATAGGTGACGCCATCGACTACCTTGCCCCGAAAGCTCTTGTCCCAGGTCTCGTCGCGGCATTCCCACAATTCGGCACTGCCGGTGAAGGCATCGCAATGGGCGAACTCCGGCTTCTTGACGAAGGACTGGACGTTCATGTCCTTGTAGCTGAACTTGAAGTCCGCCTGGGAATAGGCAAGCGCCTTGACGTAGTAGGACTTCACCCTGTTGACGATCGTGATGTTGTAGGTGTGCTCGCCGACAAGCGCGCCGACGATATGGATGGGATCGATCTTATAGGCCTGCGCGGCCTTCTTGATCGAAGCCATCAGATCCTTGTCTTCCCGAAGTACGCCGACGATCTTCTGGTATTTTTCTTCATAGGTCGTGTTGAAGGCCTTGGCCCGCAATGCCGACGTGTTTGGGACCGGAGGCTGCGTGCCATTGCGATTGCCGGGTGGCACGCGCACCAATTCGTGACCAAAGCAGGCGCTGGTCAGTGTTAGGACGACAAGAAGACAGAGTGCCGGAATTCTCGACAGGCTTGTAAGCATTCGCAAGTTGACTTTCAAAAATTTTCCCCGGCACGGGGATGATCTTCATAGTCGATCAGCCTGCAAAGGCAAGGGCGAGCGCTTCTTCTGCCTGGCGAATCACAATAAACTTTGCGTCAGGCAGCCTCTGGCTGCAATCGCGGATGACAATACTGCCAAGGCGAGTTTCGGATTTGCCGCCCTGATTTTCGAGGGGCCATGGTTTTCGAGGGGATTGCGTTGAAACATCTCGTTGTGACAGGCAGCATCCTGCTTGCAGCCGCGCCAGGCGAAGCCTTGCCGACGATGGCTGACGTTCCGGCTCTCGCCAAAGCAGCCGTTGCGCGACGGATCGACGTCCCGTCATCAGCCGTTCATATTCTGACCGCCAAGCCGAGCGAGCGAATGCCGGGCTTTGTCGTTTGCGGCCGCATCGAAACCTCTTCCGGCATGGCGGACGGTGAACGTTTCTTCGTGGTCATACCGGGGAATTTTGCCATCCTGGACCAGGATGGAAAGGGCCTCGTCGATACCTACTGGTCAGCCAATCACTGCGAGTGACTGGCCAGAGCCTTGCTGATCATGGCGAGCTGTTCAGGCGTGCGGCCGGATTCGAGCCGAACCCAATTGTTCGGATTGTCGGCGGATTGGCGCTTGATGAACGTGTAGCCGGTCCCTTCCCAGGTCTTGACCGAGTCGGTGAGGTTGTCGAGAACGAGATCGCCATCGTTCGTTCGCGCCATCAGCACTAGATGGCCCTCATTGTTCTTGTCGAGCACCACAGTCAGCAACAGCGCTGAGCGGGACCATCCGGCCTCCACGAGCAGTTTTTTCTTCAGCAGAACATAGTCGTTGCAGTTGCCGGCGCCATCGTCGGGATAGGTCCACCAGTTGATGATGCCGAGCTTGTAGATGCCGTAGTGATCGTTGTCGCCAACGCCCTGGATCTCATGATTGACGAGATTGTTGATCTGCTGCAGCTGCGCCCAGCGCTCCTTGCCGAGCGTGATGAATTCGTCGCTCTTTTCGGTGTCCATGCATTCGGCCGGCTGTGCGGAGCAAAAACCGGCCCAACCGACCGGCGCGCTCGCTTCCGTGACCACGCGGGCGAATTGGTGGGCTGGTGCGTCGACCGCGTTGGTCACCGGCTTTGCGGTGGTGGCTGTCGAAAACGACAGCCCGGCAACGAGGATAAAGCTTGCAGCGATGAGGAATGAACGCATACTCGGCTCCATGAATTGAGTTCATGAAATCCGATGCGGTCAAATTTATTCGGAAGAAGATTATTCGCATTTTAGCGAAGTCGAGCTTTAGCGGCGGCCTGCATGGGTCTCAGCGCCATATCGGCCATTCCACCTTGCCGAAAAAGGGCGCAACCATCCGGCCGATCGCGGTGTCGGCGTCGAAAACACATGATATTTCATCAACATATGGCGATTGCCTGACGGCCTTGTGCGCGTTTATGATTTGGTTACTTCAAATGCGGATCTCCCCGAGATGGGATGCGGGGAGAGAACCGAAAACAGAGCGGGAGGCCCTATGATCGACGATATTCTCGACCGGATGACGCTTGAGGAGCAGGTTTCGCTGCTGTCTGGCGCCGATTTCTGGACCACCGTCCCCATCGAGCGCCTCGGCATTCCGAAGATCAAGGTGACGGATGGGCCGAATGGCGCGCGCGGCGCGGGCTCGCTGGTGGCCGGCGTCAACTCCGCTTGCTTCCCGGTTGCCATTGCGCTTGGCGCGACCTGGAATCCGGCTCTGGTCGAGCGCATGGGGATTGCCATTGCCGGTCAGGCCGAGAGCAAGGGCGCGTCGGTCTTGCTGGCGCCGACGGTCAATATCCATCGCTCTGGCCTGAATGGGCGCAATTTCGAGTGCTATTCCGAAGACCCCATGCTGACGGCGGAGCTTGCCGTTGCCTATATTCAAGGCGTGCAGAGCGAAGGTATTGCCGCGACGATCAAGCATTTCGTCGGCAATGAATCCGAGATCGAGCGGCAGACCATGTCGTCGGACATCGATGAGCGCGCGCTTCGCGAGATTTATTTGCTACCATTCGAAAAGGCTGTCAAAAGAGCCGGCGTCATGGCCGTCATGTCTTCGTACAACAGGCTGAACGGCACCTATACGAGTGAACACCCGTGGCTGTTGACCAAGGTCCTGCGTGACGAATGGGGTTTCGACGGGATCGTCATGTCCGACTGGTTCGGCTCGCATTCGACTGCCGCGACCGTCAATGCGGGGCTCGATCTGGAAATGCCGGGACCCGCGCGGGACCGTGGCGAGAAGCTGGTTGCCGCCGTGCGCAACGGTGAAGTCAAGCCTGAGACCGTGCGTGCGGCGGCGGGTCGTATTTTGAAGTTGCTGGAGTGCGTCGGAGCGTTTGAGACAGCCCCTGACCTTGCCGAACATGCGCTCGATTTGCCCGAGGACCGTGCGCTGATCCGCCAGTTGGGGGCTGAGGGCGCTGTATTGTTGAAGAATGACGGTATCCTGCCGCTGCAGAAGGCCGGCCTCGGACACGTGGCCGTCCTTGGGCCAAACGCCGCGGAGGCGCGCGTCATGGGTGGTGGGAGCGCCCAGATTGCCGCACATTACCGGATCAGCCCGCTCGAAGGGATCCGCGAGGCGCTGTCGAATGCCAACAGCATCCGCTACGCGGTCGGCTGCCGCAACAACAGGCTGATCAACGTCTTTTCGGGAGACATGAGGGTCGAGTATTTCAAGGGGCGGAGCCTGGCCGGCATGCCTGTCATTGCCGAGCCAGCCCATGTCGGCGAGTTTTTCTGGTTCGACTTGCCGTCAGCCGAACTTGACCCGGCAGATTTTTCCGCACGCATGACGGCCTCTTACGTGCCTACGGAAGGCGGCGAGCATGTGTTCGGCATGACCAACGCCGGTCTCGCCAAACTTTATGTCGATGGCGAGCTCGTGGTGAACGGCTTTGACGGCTGGGCCCGCGGTGACAATTATTTTGGCACTGCCAATGTCGAACAGCGCCAAAGCCTCTATTTGGAGGCCGGCCGGCGATACCAGGTCGTCGTCGAATATTGCTCTTCGGCGGCAACCGAGGAAGGCATTAATCTGACGGCGGTGCGCTTTGGCGTCGAGAAACCTCTGGGAGAGCCGGATCTGGCGGAGGCGGTCGAGACAGCGCGCAATGCGGATGTGGCGCTGTTGTTCGTCGGCCGCGACGGGCAGTGGGATACGGAAGGGCTTGATTTGCCGGACATGCGGTTGCCCGGGCGACAGGAGGAGCTGATCGAGAAGGTGGCGGCTGTCAACGCCAATACCGTCGTCGTCCTCCAAACGGGTGGTCCAATCGAAATGCCGTGGCTTGGCAAGGTGAGGGCCGTCTTGCAGATGTGGTATCCGGGCCAGGAGCTGGGTCATGCGGTTGCCGACGTTCTGTTCGGCGAGGCGGAGCCGGGCGGTCGGCTGCCGCAGACTTTCCCAAGCCAGCTGTCGGACAATTCCGCGATGACCGGCGACGAGACCGTCTATCCGGGCAAGGATGGGCATGTTCGCTATACCGAGGGTGTTTTCGTCGGCTACCGTCATCACGACAGGCAAGGCGTGGAACCGCTTTTCCCCTTCGGTTTCGGCCTCTGTTATACACATTTTTCCTGGGGCAGTGCAGAGGCATCGGCGACACGAATGGGTCCTGACGGCATCACCGTCACCGTTGATGTCACCAATATCGGGGACAGGAGGGGATCGGAGCTCGTGCAGCTCTATGTCCGGCCGCCCGCTTCGGCGGTCGAGAGACCGGACAAGGAACTGCGCGCCTTTGCCAAGCTTCAATTGGCGAAGGGCGAGACGGGCAGGGCCTCGCTCGTCGTCCATCCCCGCGATCTGAGCTATTTCGACGTGGAAGCAAAAGCGTTTCGTGCCACTGCGGGCCACTACGAACTTCTGGTCGCCGCCAATGCTGCCGATATCCGTTCGTCAGTGATGATCGAGCTCGCAAACGATTGGGTTGGCGAGGTTTCCGATCGTCTGGTTTGACGTTCTGAATGCAATCGCAAGCATACTCTATCTACATCGGCGCGGCGCTACAGCCTCGCCGATGCAGCTCAATTTGCCGCCTCAGCGACGGCGCATGCGTTGCGGCGGCACCCGGCCCGAGAACGGAGATGCCGACTCCTTCTCTGCCATCTGTTCCAGCTGGAAGATCTGTCCGACCGGTTTCGGTCGTCCAAGGAAGAAGCCCTGAGCCTCGTCGCAGCCTTCTACGCGAAGGATTTCCAGCTGATGGTTGGTCTCCACACCCTCGGCCAGAACCGGGATGTCGAGGCTCTTGCCGAGCGTCAGCACGGCGCGGACGATCGCCTTTGCCTGGATGCTGTTGTCGACCTCGTTCATGAAGGAGCGGTCGAGCTTGATCTTGTCGAAGGGGAAGGAGCGCAGCGTGTCGAGCGATGAATAGCCCGTGCCGAAGTCGTCGATGGCGATGGTGACGCCAAGCGCCCGGATCTGCCGCAGCACATGCAGCGTGCGGGTCTTGTCGGCGATGATCGTCGACTCGGTGATCTCCAGTTCGAGCCGCGACGGCGAGAGGCCGGTTTCCACCAGGATCGATTGAATGAGCTTGGCTAGATCCGCATGGGCGAATTGTACCGGCGAGAGGTTGACGGCGATCTTGTATGGCTTGCTCCAGGCGGCGGCCTGTTTGCATGCGTTGCGTAAGACCCATTCGCCGATGACGAGGATCGTGCCGCTTTCCTCGGCGATCGGGATGAACTCGGAGGGTGGAACCGCACCTCGTTCAGGGTGGCTCCAGCGTAGCAGGACTTCGTAGCCGCAAATCTCGCCCGTCTGAACCGAGGTCTGCACCTGATAGTGCAGATCGAGCTGATCGAGCTCGACGGCGCGGCGCAGATCCTGCGCCAGCGTGTGGCGTGCGCGCGCCGCCTCGTCCATTTTGGATTCGTAGAAGCACACGGCTCGGCCGACATCGGCCTTGGCGCGATACATCGCCAGATCGGCATTGCTGATGAGACGTTCCTGGTCGTTGCCATCGTCGGGATAGACGGCAACGCCGATGCTTGCGCCGGTCACCGTTTCGAAATCATCGATGCGGATTGGCTCGAACAGGGTCTTTTCCAGCCGCGCCACGAAATCGAGAAGCTCGCTCTGGTTTTCGAAGCGTTTGGCGGCGGCAAATTCATCGCCACCGACGCGGGCGACGAACTCGCCGTCCTTGACGAGGCGCAGCAGGCGGCGCCCGATGGCCTTCAGTGCCTGATCGCCAGCCTTGTGGCCGCGCAGATCATTGATCTCCTTGAAACGATCAAGGTCAATGCCGATGACGGCGAGCTTTGCACCGTCTTCCTTGGCATGTTCCAGGGCGCCGCTCAGATAGTCGCTGAAGCTGCCACGGTTCGGCATGCCTGTGAGGATGTCGTTCAGCGCCATGTGCTGGAGTTTCTGGATGGATTCGCGCGAGGCGCGTTCGTCGATCATGTAGCTCGCGACGCCGGTGCCGATCACGAGCAATCCGCCGCCCGCGACCGCGACGGCCATGGCTTGCAGCGCATAGGAATCGACGATGCCGGCACCGGTTGCCAGCGGCGTGACGGAGACGGCGGTCATTGCCGTGAAATGCAGCAGGACCACCGCAAGCACGAAAAAGCCGAGTGCGACCAGGGGAGCGAAGCGCCACGGGCGGCGAATGGCTTGATTAAGCGCCAGGACGGCAAATGTCACTGAGAGCACGACGGAGGCAAAAACATAAGTCCTGTCCCAATCGACGATGCCATCGACATGGTAGGCCATCATGCCGGTATAATGCATGATGCTAATGGCAAGACCGACGACCACGCCACCCAGTTCCGGTGCCACCTTCGGCATGCGTGACAATGTGATCGCAAAGCCGGCGGAGCAGCCGGCGACGGCCAACAAAAACGACGCCATGGTCAGGATCGGGTCGAAGGCCACGGGCGCGCCAACCTCATAGGCCAACATGGCGATGAAATGGGTGCACCATATGGAGGCGCCCGCAGCTACCCCGGTCAGAAAGATCCATCCGCCGCGCTGAAGCCCGTGCGTCATTTCTGCCCGTCGTAGAAGGTTGAGCGTTATCCATCCGCCGCTGACACAAACAAACGCCGCAAGGAAAACGAGCCACAGATTATGTGCTGTGACGATGCATGAAAGGACGCGCACTCAGAAAATCCCGAATCTGGTCACTCGAATGACGGCCATTTGATATTGCACCCGCCACAACTGAAATAGGTAAGCGACGCTTTCGCGGGTAAACACTAAAAATCGGGTAAATGGCGTCCGTAGGAATTGCCGGAAAAGGCCTTAATTCAGGCGATTTTCAAGGTGGCCAGTACTGGCCCTCGCCGCCAAAATATCAATTGTTAGAACGGATTAGATCTCATTTGCCGCGCCGATTTTCTAGATGAAAATATTTTCAATTATACCAAAGTATAATTTTGACTCTCGGTAAATATTCCCTAAATTCAATATGTCTAAAATAGATTCTCTTCCATTATCGGAATATCAATATTTATTGGCGATACTATTATTAAGTATATTTGAAAGTACTGTTGCTTTCGACTTATGCGGTATTTGTTCTTGTAACTTCTACCATAGAGAGTTTGTTCGTGAAAATATTGAAGGCCGGCGCAAGATCCTTCTTATCTATATATAAGCATTCACGAAAATTCATGGCCGATAGGTCAGGAAATTTCGGGATGATGACGGCGCTGCTGGCGATCCCACTGATCGGAGCGGCCGGCCTTGCCATCGATATCACCAATGCGCTCGTGGTTAGGAACGAACTTTACAATGCCGCCGACGCGGCGGCCGTGGGCGCCGTTGCAACGTCTTCGCCGGCAGTCGCTGCGGCTATGGCTATGACCAGTGACGGCACGGTTACCATTGGCCAGAATGACGCCAACAAACTCTTTTATGGTCAGGCGTCGAGCGACCTGCAAAACGTGCCGGTCAACGTGAACATTGTGGTCACGAGAGCTTCGAACATCCTGTCCGCCCAAGTCAGTTTTTCCGCGACCGTGCCGACGACGCTGATGCAGTTGCTGGGCCAGACCACGATCCCGATCAGCGGAGTTGCATCGGCACAATATCAGACGGCGAGTTTCATCGACTTCTACATGTTGCTCGACAACACGCCGTCGATGGGTGTCGCTGCGACGGCCGGCGGTATCGCAATCATGCAGTCACATACCAGCGACACATGTGCATTTGCTTGCCACGACCTGAACGACCCAAACAACTATTACAATCTTGCGAAAAAAACTCTCAACATTGATCTGCGCATCGATGTCGTGCGTCAGGCGACGCAGGCACTGACCGACACGGCCACGACAAATAGCCAGTCGCCAGACCAGTATCGCATGGCCGTCTACACATTCGGAACCGAAGCCGACAAAGCGGGTTTGACGGCCGTGTCCGGACTTTCGTCGAATATGGTGCAAGTCAAGCAAGCCACCAGCGCCGTTGATTTGATGGCTGTTCGAGGCCAAGGCGACAATAACGATCAGGATACGAGTTTCGATACAATGCTGACGCAGCTGAAGCCAATAATCGGGACTGGCGGCGGCGGTACGAGCGGTTCGGACCGGCAAAAGGTACTGTTCTTCGTGACTGATGGTGTTGGTGATAGCTATAAGCCGACAACCTGCACGAAACCAACCACCGGCGGCCGCTGCCAGGAGCCGCTCGATACATCCTTCTGCCAGCCTCTGAAAAACCAGAACGTCAAGATCGCGATCCTCTACACGACCTATCTGCCGTTGCCGCAGAATCCCTGGTACAATTCATGGATTGCGCCATTCCAATCCCAGATCGGCACGAACCTGCAGAACTGCGCATCGCCGGGCCTCTATTTTGAAGTCAGCCCGACGCAAGGCATCAACGATGCGATGAATGCGCTGTTTCTGAAGGTTATCCGCACGCCACGGCTTACAAGCTGAAGGCTCGGTGTCGAGCATTCATCGGATGCGGCAGGCGCTATATTTGGTGCGGCGAGGGCCAGCCAACCGAGCGGCATGTCAGTCACAAGCCCGTGGTGTGACCTTTGGGCGGGCTTGGCCTTCTCATGATCGTCTCCGCGCCATTCCGCGAGTACCAAGAGATCTCGGATACCAAGTCGATCGTCTCATGGCTTGAGCCGACGCAGTTCGCACATCCGCCGTATATCCGAAATGCGGTTCCAAGCGGCAAACCTTACCGTCGGGCGCAGGTCAAACGATCGGCGAAGGGCGTTATTCAAATCCGGATAAGGGCAACCTCACTCGTCCTTCATTGGTATGTCAGCCTCCTTGACCGCCGCAATGAACGCACGCCGGGCATCTTCGGGCGTACGCTTCCCGGAGATCACGTCGGCGAACACGAGCAGGGCTCGGTCGAGGGCGGGTGCTTCATCGAGGGGCCAGTCTTCGATCAAGGCCCAGGACGCTGCCTGGGTGGTGTCGATGACTATCCATTCCTCTGGACTTTCAAGGGCGATCGTAACCGCCTTGCTCCATTTTCTTTCCATTGTCGCAAGCTTTCAAACTTGAGGGCGCTAATCGCCTGTCTCATAGGCCGATTCAGCGCGAGTGGCGAGCCGGTTTCGGCCGGGCCCGCCGTTCCGTGCGATGTTCCGGGGAGAATTCGGGCGGAAGCGGCTTCCTCAAGACAACAGGGGGACGCCCGCCTCGACCGCCGCGGCTATGAAGGCAAGACGGGCCTCTTCCGGGGGCCGCTCACCGCGTTGAACGTCCATGCAGATCAGGAGCGCGGACATGAAGCAGCTGCCTTCGTCCGCCGGCCAGTCGTCCAGAAGTGTCTTCCAGGCGTCGTCGGCATTCCCGACTGTTTTGATTTCGCCCGTGCTGTGGCGAACAACGCGCACAGGAGAGAAGCGTGGCATGGTGTTCATGATAGAAGACTCCAACACGGCAGAGCCTTTCTTGGGCCTTTATCGGCGAGAGCGCATTTAACTTTATTAACCCCAGCTCAGGTTTTGGGAGGGATGTAATCGGTTATAGACCTCATCCTTGCGACATTTGCCAGGTTGGATATCGTTTGCTTTTATTCGCGGCAGACTTGGCGGACCGTGTCGATGAAGGCTCTGAGCTTCGGCGCCAATTCGGCGCGGCGCGGAAAATAAAGAAAAAGACCGGCTTCCATCACAGCATGGTCGACCAGCACCTGGATCAGCCTTCCAGCGGCAATATCCGAGCGCACCAGGGGTTCAAAAACATAGGCTAGCCCGACGCCTGCCAGAGCGAGTTCGATTGCCGAATGAGATTCGGTAACGATCGCCTGGCCTTGCACGGCGACGGCGACGTCCCTTCCGTCCTCGACGAATTCCCATTCATAGAGCCCTCCTGAACGGATAAGCCGATAGCCGATGCAATTGTGGTGCGAGAGATCGCCGAGCGCCATCGGGCGACCGAACCGGCCGATGTAATCCGGTGAGGCGACCACGACCGAAGGGAAGGGTGGGGTGAGGCGAACCGCCACCATGTCCTGAGCGATCATCTCGCCGATGCGAATGCCGGCATCGAAACCTTCTGACACGATATCGGTGAGCCTTTCGTCGGAAAAAATCTCCACTTCGACTTCCGGATAGCGCTCGCCCATGGCCGCAATGACGCGCGTTACGGCGAGCGGCAGGCAAACGCGAGCGGCGTTGATCCGCAGCAGCCCGCTTGGTCTCCCCTTTATGGCTCTGATGCGCTCCATTCGCTCATGAATGTCCTGCAGGGCCGGCGCGATGGTCGCAATCAGGCTCCTGCCAGCTTCGGTCAGCGCGACGCTACGGGTCGTGCGCGCAAAGAGCGGCTGGCCGAGCCGCTCTTCGACCAGCCGCACGGCATGGCTCACTGCCGAGGCACTCATTCCGAGCTCATTGGCGGCGGCGGCGAAGCCGCCGCGGCGAGCAACGGCGACGATGATGGGCAGATGTGTCAGCAGATCGCGATCCATTGCTGAGCAATATCGCATAATGCATGCGAATTAAATGATCTTATAAACGTGATGAAAGTCGGCGAACCTATGCCCATCGAATTGCCCGGCGCCACCACGATCCCATCAAGCCGGACTTCAAAGAGGAACGCGCTCATGAGCATGAATTTCTACACCCTCGGCAATAGCGGCCTGAAAGTAACCCGGCTCGCGCTCGGGACGATGACATTCGGTACGGAATGGGGCTGGGGCGCAGACAAGGAAGCCGCACGCGCCATTTTCGATGCCTATGTCGATGCCGGCGGCAATTTCTTCGATACGGCCGATGCCTATACGGGTGGCACCTCGGAAGCATGGCTTGGTGAATTCATCGCTGAACGGGGAGTGCGGGATGATGCGGTCATCACGACAAAGTTCACCATGAACCTGACCGCCCAATCACCGAACGCAGCCGGGAACGGCCGCAAGAACATATTGCGTGCCGTCGAGGGTTCATTGAAGCGCCTCAACACGGATCATATCGATCTCTATCTGTTGCATTGCTGGGACCGCCTTACTCCACCCGAAGAGGTAATGCGGACATTTGACGATCTGGTCCGGTCGGGAAAGGTGCTGCATGTCGGTCTGTCCGATGTACCTGCCTGGTACGCCAGCCGCGCTCAAGCGGTTGCGGAATATCGCGGCTACGAACCGGTATCGGCGCTTCAGCTCGAATATTCGCTCGCTGAGCGTCATATCGAAAACGAGTTCGTTCCGTTCGGCACACGGTATGGCGCCGGCATCATGGCGTGGAGCCCATTGGCGAGCGGCCTTCTGAGCGGAAAATATCGCACAGGCGAGATTGGGCAGGTGGATGGCCGGCTAGAGACGGTCCGCGGCACCACCAATCCCGGCTTCCAGAAATTCACCGAGCGCAATTGGGCTGTTGTCGCAGAACTGGAGAAGGTTTCGATCGAGCTCGGACGCAGCATGGCGCAGGTGGCGGTCAATTGGACGATGACGCAGCCAGGCATCGCCTCGGTCATCGTCGGAGCCACCAAGCTCGAGCAATTGAAGGACAATCTCGGCGCGTTGGATTTTGTGATCCCGTCGCACCTGCGCCAAAGGCTCGACGAGGTGAGTGCCTTGGAATCAACCTTCCCCTATTCCTTCTTTGGGCCGGAGATCCAGGGCTCGATGACCGGCGGACAGACGGTCGGCGACAAACCGTCCGGCTACCATCCGGATCTCACCATCTCCGGGAAATTCGCCGGAGTCAGTTGACGCGACAGGCCGCAACGGCCGGACGTCGGTTCAAAGGTTGGTCTGCGTCACCTCAAGGCTCGTCATGCGCATCCTCGTCCGCAGCCTTCGATGCCGACCGCTCGGCGTTGGGGTCGAAGACCTCCGACAGAGTTTGCAGGATCCGCAATACTCCCGGATGATCGCAGGTATAATACCTGAACTGTGCCTGACGGCGCACTTTGACTATGCCTGAATGATAAAGCCGTGTCAGATGTTGGCTGAGCGCCGATTGCGATATTCCAAGTTTCTTGGCCAGACTATTGACGTCTTCTTCGTGGCCGGAAAGGTAAATACAAACTTCAAGGCGTTTTGGATTCGACAGTTGGCTGAGGAGATCTGCATGGTAGATGAGGCGCTCATCTTCTGTAGTTTGGTCTGAGTACATGACGCGGGCCGATCGCTGATAAAAGTTTAATCTTCGAAGTTCAGGCGTCAGATGACAATAAACACAAAAGTCGCAAAATTGTGTTCCGAACTATTGCAAATATATTGCATCCTCCCGGAACGACTGAACCTCCCACTTAGGCTGATCACGACGGAACACGCCTTCGTTAATCGACAACTAGGGTCGTATTGTGATTTGTGAATATGTCAGCGAGAGGTTTTGCAATTATTCTGTAACAAAATCGAACGAACTGCCTTGTTTTTGTCAGGCTTCTGACATCGCGCTGCAAATAAAGCCGTTTATCTTGTGTCTTATCGAACAGGAGATAAAGATGACCCATAGGGACCTGACGATCACCGAAGTTCTCAAAGATCCGCTTATCCGGCAGATCATGCGCGCCGACCATATCTCTGTTACCGGTATGGCAAATCTGCTGCAGGATGCAGCGCGCAGGCAGAAGCGCACGAAAGAGTTCGCGCTGCTTGCCGACCTCGCACCGATCGCCAACGCAGCTTCCCAAACCATCCCGCAGGCTGATTTGCGCTGATGGCGCCGTCCTCTGCTTGCCGGGTCCAGCGCCGTAGCTGGCGTTGGGTGGCCGGTCGAGCCGACCGCTTCATTGGCGCCATTTCTGGCGCTATCCAATCCTAGAGCGCGCTGCTGCGGTTGAGTGAAATCGCATAGACGCTGGTGGTCGCCGTTATGAAGAGCTTGTGCTTGCCGCGGCCGCCGAAGCACAGATTGGACACCGTTTCCGGTACCAGGATCTTGCCCATCAGATGCCCGTCAGGGGCAATGCAATGAACGCCATCGGCGGCCGATGACCAGAGATTGCCATCGCTATCGAAGCGCATGCCGTCAGCGCAGCCGGGCGAAATTACGTGAAACACCTCGCCGCCGGTTAGCCGCCAGTTCTCGCCGACATTGAAAACGCGGATATGCTGGGGATCGCTGTGGTGCATGCGCCCGGTATCGGCGACAAACAGTCTTTGCCCATCGGGGCTGAAGGCGAGGCCGTTCGGGCAATTGAAGTCGGTCAGCACCGCCTGCATCGCGCCGGACGGGTCGACGCGGTAAACATTGCAAGGCAGTTCCTGCTCGCTGCGATGCCCTTCGTAGTCCGTTGCAATGCCATAATGCGGATCGCTGAACCAGATGGCGCCGTCCGATGTGACCACGACGTCATTGGGCGAATTCAACCGCTTGCCCTGGTAGCGATCTGCGATAACCGTGATCGATCCGTCATATTCCGTGCGCGTCACGCGTCGTGCGCCGTGCTCGCAACTGACGAGCCGACCCTGTCGGTCGCGCGTGTGACCGTTGGAGAAATTGGACGGCTCGCGAAAGACGCTGATACCGAGACCGGGGATCCATCGCATGATGCGATTGTTGGGAATGTCCGAGAAAAGCAGACAATTCTGGTCTCCGAACCAGACCGGTCCCTCCACCCAGTCAAAGCCTGTAGCGAGCTGCTTGAGAGGCGCATTGCCGAGGACGAATGTGCCGAACAAGGGATCGATGGTCTCGAAGAACGACATAGCGACAATACCTCCCGCAAAGTTACACGGTCCGTTCGTTGTGTTATCGATACCGTATTCAAATGACTCCGCAAGCCAAGAGCATGGCGCATGTGCCATATTCCGCCGTGAATCGGAGTGCCCACCCTGATCCCTCTCTGGTATCGCAATCGGGCAAACGGAGGAAACGATGTCTGTTGGTCTTTTTGAGCTGAAGGGGCGGCGTGCCCTTGTCACGGGCTCATCCCAGGGTATCGGGCTTGCGCTTGCCAAGGGATTGGCTGCTGCCGGCGCCGCGGTCATCCTCAACGGTCGCGACGAACAGAAGCTTGCCAGGGCCGCGGAAGGCTTTGAGGGCGGGGCGCGCGTACTGGCGTTCGACGCAACCGATCATCAGGCTGCGCGGCAGGCTGTCGATGCCTTCGAGGAAGAGACGGGCGCGATAGACATCCTCGTCAACAATGCCGGCATGCAATTCCGCGCGCCGCTCGAGGAGTTTCCGGCCGACGCCTTCGAGCAGTTGTTGCGGACCAACATTTCGAGCATCTTCAATGTCGGTCAGGCGGTTGCGCGCCATATGATCAAGCGTGGCGCCGGCAAGATCATCAATATTGCGAGCGTGCAGACGGCACTGGCGCGCCCGTCGATTGCACCCTACACGGCGACCAAGGGTGCCGCCGGCAATCTGACAAAAGGCATGGCGACCGATTGGGCGCGCTTCGGGCTGCAATGCAATGCCATCGCACCCGGCTATTTCGATACGCCGTTGAACGCCGCGCTGGTTGCAGACGCCGATTTTTCGGCATGGCTCGAAAAGCGCACACCAGCCGGCCGGTGGGGGCGGGTAGAGGAATTGATCGGTGCCTGTATCTTCCTGGCGTCCGATGCCTCCTCCTTCGTCAACGGTCATGTCCTTTACGTCGATGGCGGCATTACCGCGTCGCTCTGAACATTGCCGAGTGGGCATGCACGCGACGCATGACAGAGCCTGTCACGTGGCGAGAGGAGATTGCCCCCTATCCGGGAAGCACGCGTCATCGGTGACGCGCCGCCGATCGAAGATGTGGTGCGGCCAATGGCCGGCGCCACGTTTCATTGAGCGGTATCTTGGTTCGCGATCTCCGGCATTCGCGTCCGAAAGCGCGAATTGCGCGGCTCATTCGCCTGCTGCGTTTGCAATGCGGCAGAGGTTCTTGCTCATGTTCGGAGCTACTTGTCCCGGTTGGACAATGAAGAGGACATCGACACGGCTGCCCTTGCCGTTCTTGCGGATAACGGCGCGCAGGGTCTGCGGTCGGCCGGAGCCGCTCGTTTCCTGCTGAGCAGTCAATGTCCCGAGGTTCTTCTCTGCCTTCACCTCCAGAAAACCATCGGCCAGAATGGCGCGGTGGATCTTGTCAAAGGCGGCGTTCGGATTGACCGATGGAAAGGCCACCCATGTCTTGTAGGTGATGCCGGTGACCAAGGGGACGCCGTCGCTTTCGTAGTGGCTGGCGCAGGCATCAGCCAGAGCCGGGGAGGCTGAAAGAAGCGCGAGCGCGAAAGCAAAACCTATCCTTGTATGCATCAATTGACAGCCTTTTTTGATTGAACCTAGGGGGTGGGCAAATCAGCGAGGTGAGATTGATACTATCGTACCGGGAATATGTCTATCTTCGACATCACGCATAAAGGGAGGATTTCGCGTCAAAGACCCGCTGCAACTGCGGCAGCCTGAGCTCAAGGCAAGGACCGGATGTCAGTCCCGTCAGGATCGAGTTCCCGTGTGGTCTTCTGCAAAGGTGTCGCGCATCGCGCGCAAAATAGTCACCGCCGACGCCGCGCCGGGATCGATGTGGCCGAGCGATCTTTGCCCCAGGCGGGCCGCCCGGCCGCGGGCGGCAACCATGGAGCTTGTCGAGTTCGCACCGTCTTCCGCAGCGTCCAGAATGGCGTTCCACATGCCGGCGGCATCGAGCGAACGTGCTCTGGCGTCGAGGGCGGCTTCGGCCGCCGGGATCCAAGCATCCAGCATGGTCTTGTCGCCGCGTTGGCCCTTGCCGCGCTGCTGAATACCGGCTCGCATTTCGTCGACGATCATGGCCTGGCATGCCGGCGACAGCGATTCATCAGACTTTAGCGCCTGCGATGCTCGCCGAAAGGCGGTCGCGTAAAGTGGGCCTGTCGATGCTCCGACGGCATCCAGGAATGCCGATGCCGCGACGGCAAATATCTCGGAAGGCAGCGTTTGCGCTGGATCGAGCTTGGCGAGTTCCGCATTGACCGCCATGAAGCCGAGAGACATGGTGATTCCATGATCCGCGTCGCCGATGGCGCCATCCAGCTCGGAGAGACGGTCTTTCTCGGCATTGATTGCGATGGATATGCGCTGAAACATGTTGCCCAGGCATCGAGCGGCATTTTCCGACATCGTCTTCCTCCCGGTCCCAGCAGTTCTGTCGCTGCCGGGCTCATTCTTATACGATCATCCGACCCTTAGGGCGAAAGTGTCGCATGGATGGTGCAACAGCGCAGTCAGCTCCTGGTCAAGATGCATTATGGATATGGATGCGCCGACCATGTCGAGCGATGTGCAGTAGTGTCCCACCCAATTTGCATCGATTTTGATATCCTTGGCGCTTAGCCTCTGTTCGACGCGGCGGAACAGGATGAAGAGTTCCATCATTGGCGTGGCACCGAAGGAGTTGATCAGCACCGCGACCCGGTCCCCGGCGGCCGGCTTCATCTCGGCAAAGATCCGGTCCATGACGCGATCCGTGATTTCATCGGCGCTCATCATTTTCTCGCGGGTAACGCCACGCTCGCCATGAATGCCCATGCCGAACTCGATATCGTCAGGGCCGATCTCGAAATTATGGCGCCGTGTTTGCGGCATTGAGCAGGGTTCCAGTGCGACACCCATGGTAAAGGTTCGATCGTTGGCTTTGCGCGTCGCGGCTTCGCAGGCATCGAGCGACAAGCCTTTGTCGCAGGCAGCTCCGGCAATCTTGAAGATGAAGAAATTGCCGGCGACGCCGCGTCGCCCCTCTTTGTCTTCTATGGGAGACGACGCGATGTCGTCGGTCGTCAGCACTGTGCGGACGTCGATCTGCTGCTCCTGCGCCATTTCTGCGGCCATTTCGAAGTTCATGACGTCGCCGGCATAGTTGCCGTAGACGAAGAGCACGCCTTTTCCGCCGGAGGCTGCCTTGGCGCATTCGAGGATCGGTGTCGGGGGCGGCGAGGAGAAGATGTTGCCGATGGCAACGGCATCCGCCAAGCCCTTGCCGACATAGCCAAGAAAACCGGGTTCATGGCCCGTGCCGCCGCCGATGACGAGCCCGACCTTGTCGGGCCTCGGCCCATTCCGCGCCACCAGCGCCCGGTTCGACCCCTTGATCGGTGTGAGGTAGGAAGTATGCGCCTTGACGACGCCGTCCAGCATCTCGTCGACGACGTCATCGGGATTGTTGAGGAACTTCTTGATGTGAGTGCGATAGTTGCTCGGCAACGCCACGCTGTTGTCTG
>NZ_JAELUG010000249.1 GCF_016429255.1 Rhizobium sp. ASV8 | reverse complement strand
CTCGCAGGGGTTTCCACCGGAACCGTTTCGAGAGTCTTGAATGAGCACCCTTCCGTCACACAGGAAGTGAGAGAGCGCGTCAGCGGCATCATCAAAGAACTCGGCTATATGCCTGACCCATCCGCAAGGAGCATGCGCAGCAAGGTCAGCCGCCTTATCGGCATCGTCATTCCTGATCTCACCAATCCCTTCTTCTCGGAACTGGTTCAATATGCGGAACAAGCCGCAGCGAGGCATGGCTACAACATCATCGTCATGACCTCCTTCGATCACCCCGCAAAGGAGGCGGACCGGATCGGGCAACTGACGAGCCGGAAGGTCGACGGCATCATCCTCGTTCCCAGCAACGATTTTCATACGCTGAAACTGCCGAAGGGGTTGCCGATCGTGGTCGTCGACCGCCTTATGCCCGGATATTCCGGGATAGCGTCGGATCATCGCAGCGGGGTGAGGCTTGGCATCGACTATCTTCTGGAACTCGGCCACCGTCGTATCGGCTTCATCTCAGGCCCGGAGCGTTCGGTTCCCGCCAATGACCGCCTCAAGGGTTATCTCGATGCAATGAAGCAGGCCGGTGATGGCGGACGATTGGCGGAACCTCCATTGATCGCCGAGGCAGGTTTCGATTATGAAAGCGGGCGCTCGGCCGGAAACTATCTCCTCGCACGTGCCCGCCACGAGCGGCCGACCGCCATTTTTGCAAGCTCGGACCAGCAGGCGATCGGCTGCATGAGGGCGGCTTATGATCTCGGCATCCCGATCCCCGCAGCGCTTTCCATCGTCGGCTTCGACGGCATTCCTCTCTCGAACATGACCATTCCGCGGCTGACCACGGTGAAGCAGCCGATCCAGAAGATCGCAGCGGCGGCCGTGGCCGTTCTCCTGAACGAGCGACCGGTGCCGAGCGTAGACGATCCGATCCTGTTTGCCTGCGAACTTGCCGAGGGCGAAACGACGGCGGCACCTCAGCCGGATTAAATACCCGCAGGAGAGAGGATTGCAATTTAATCGCGATCTGGCATTTGATGTTCAATCCTCCAGGGCGCCCCACCATGACCGCAAGATCCATCCCCCGCTCGCATATCCGGACGGCCCGGCTCAACCTGCGGCCGACATCCTCGTCGGATGCACAAAGGGCTTTGGAAATCCAGAGCGACTGGGATGTGGCACGTATGTTGGCCAATGCTACCTACCCTGCCGACAGGAAGGATATGGAGAACTGGTTTGCGAGCCATGAGCAGGAATGGGCCGAGGGGACCGCTTATCGCTTCGCTATCGAGCGAGAAGGAAGAGTGATCGGGATCGTCGATGTCGACGGCATTGCGGCTGATGAAGGCAGCCTCGGCTATTGGCTCGAAAGAGCCGCCTGGGGCCAGGGCTATGCTTTCGAAGCCGCCCAGGCGCTGGTCGGATTCGCCTTTTCCGAGGTGGGATTGTCGAGCCTCGTTTCCGGCCGCGCCGCCGATAACCCTGCATCCGGGCACGTCCTGACGAAACTGGGCTTCACCCAGATTGACAGCAGAGAGCTTTTTTCACGATCACGTGGCGAAACCATCCTCCAGTGCCGCTATATGCTGGCGCGATAGGGCCTTGGATACGGCCAGCTCTCCGCATCGAAAGCAGCCGCATCCTTGCTCAGCCGGCTCCTTTAGAGCTCGACGTCGTAGATCTGCTCGTGCGTCGCAACGAAGGCCTTGCCTTCGGGCGTCACCCAGCCACGAAACATTCCCGGCGTATTGTAGGGCGCAGCGACAATACCCTCAGCATCCAGGGCTACCAATCCCGCACCGATCTGATGCGGGGCCAGATCGTGGTTGATGAGCCCGTCCGTCGCGACCGCGATACCCTGCTTGAGATAGGCCATCCGAGATGCGATCTCGTGTCCAACGACATAGCGGATGAAGAATTCACCCTTGCCTGTGCCGGAAACTGCACAGACGCCGTCGCGCGCGTAAGTGCCCGCGCCGATGACCGGACTGTCGCCCACCCGTCCGTCAGGCTTGTTTGTATAGCCGCCGGTCGACGTTGCAGCGGCGAGATGGCCGGCGGCGTCTAGGGCTACGGCGCCGACGGTGCCGTGTTTTTCGTTTTCTGTCCCTTCAGTACCGGTAGCGGCGTGCCGTTTCATGGCTTTAAGCGCATCGACCCGCTTCTGCGTGGTAAAATAGGATTGCGGCTCGACCGGGAGGCCCTTTTCCTCAGCGAAGCGATCTGCCGCGGGACCGGTCATATAAACCGCGCGACCATCCTCCATCAACAGACGGGCTGCCTTGACCGGATTGCGGATCGCATGCGATGCGCTGATGGCACCCGCTTCCAACGTCGCGCCGTCCATGATCGATGCGTCGAGTTCGTGCACGCCTTGTTCGTTGAGGGCCGCACCATGACCGGCATTGAAATGCGGGCTGTCTTCCATGACAACGACAGCGGCTTCGACGGCATCGACCGAGCTGCCGCCTGCCTTGAGCAGCGCATAGCCTGCACGCAGAGCCGCACCGAGATCGCGTCGCGCTCCCTCCCATTCCTCCGGTGTCATGCTATCTTCCGGCATGACACCGCAACCGCCATGAATGGCCAGCGCAATTTTCGTCATTTCCTGCTCCGATCCGGCATCGGCATATCCTGTTCGCCGAACGCCACTTCCATGAGTGGTGTCCAATCCAGAAGATCGGGCAACACGATTCAATTGAAGGCGATATCGCCAATGACCCTTACTCTGACGCGGCGCGCACCGCCAGGCAGATAAGCGATCGGAATGTCTTCGACCTCAAGCGTTTTCAGGCTGGCGCGGCTTGCTCCGGAAGCAACGGCGCCGTCCTGAGCCTCGGCCTCAGCCTTGGCGATCGCCTCGTCACGGCTCAGCCCGGAGAATACCTGGTCGACTTCGCCCGACACCTGCGCCATCGCCGCACCCAGCGCGTTGGCGACACCGGCATTCTCGACGCGAAGAACCTCCGACGCTCCCGCGATCTTTTCGGGAATCAGGAAGGCGCCGCCACCTACAGCAATCAGCGGCACATCCTCCGCCGAGGTCTTCATCTGATCGAAGCTATCCGTCACCATATCGCGGATGCGCTCGAGGCTCGCCTTGACGAAGGCCGGATCGAGATTGCGAACGCGATCTTTGTCGCCCATCTCGATCAGGCCGGCGGCGACGGCGACATCCGACGTTGTCAGCGTATTGCCGCCAAAGACGCGCGCCTCCGTCAGAATGCGGTAG
This sequence comes from Rhizobium sp. ASV8, assembly GCF_016429255.1. Classification (GTDB taxonomy): domain Bacteria; phylum Pseudomonadota; class Alphaproteobacteria; order Rhizobiales; family Rhizobiaceae; genus Rhizobium. The sequence goes on along the minus strand of NZ_JAELUG010000249.1, from coordinate 411 downwards.
CCAACGGAACGGGGTCCGATCTTTCCCGTTTCCGGATCGATGATCGTGCCGCCGCCAAGCGCGATCGGCAGAAGATCAGGCATGCGGAACAGCGTGCGCACGCCACCGATATGGACGATATTGTTGGCCTCGCGCGGGAAGCCGCCGACCAGGCAGCCGATATCAGAGGTCGTGCCGCCGACATCGACGACCATGGCATCGCTCAAGCCTGTCAGAAAAGCCGCGCCGCGCATCGAGTTCGTCGGGCCGGAGGCAAAACTGTGAACCGGATTGGCCGCGGCGACATCTGCAAGCGCTACAGTTCCGTCGTTTTGCGTCAGATAAAAGGGAGCAGCAATGCCTGCTTCGCGCAGCGCGTCCGAGAACGCCTGCACTGTGGTCCTGCCGAGCGACTGCAGTGCCGCATTGAGA
>NZ_JAELUG010000248.1 GCF_016429255.1 Rhizobium sp. ASV8 | reverse complement strand
TGGATGCTCGAGAACCTTGAGCAATTCGCCCTTGCGTCGGTGCAGCCGCTCAAGCAGCTTATCGAGTGTGTCATAGCCGGTGCGCATGGTGAAGATCTTGTCGAATCTTCGTCGGAACCCCTGGACCGCGTGCGGTGAGGGCCTTTGCTTCCAGGCCTTCAGCGTCTTGTAGAACCGCCAGACGAGATCGCGCACCAGCACAACGGATCGTACCTCCTTCGGTTTGTTGGGCATCAGCTTTTGTAAGAGGCGTTCGGCATGGACCCAACACAGAGCATGATTGCCAACCCTGAACTGACCGGCGTCGTCGGAGACGATCACCATATCACCCACGAGACCATGATGCCGGATGGATCCCCAGATGCCGGCCTCCGCCAGCACTCCGACTATTTGCTTGTCGAATATGTCGATACTCTTGCCGGCCAGATACTCTAAGAACGGTACCTCATTGCAAAAGCGTTGCGGTTCCATGGTGCGCAGTCTGGCAACCAGCGTCGGATCGGCGCGACGTTCCGCCAAATAATCGAATGCAGCGGCGTTGAGGACATAATCCTTATAATTACCGCGCAGCAGGGACAGGAAGTTCAGCCGTGATTTCGAGGCCGATGTGCGGAAAACGGTAAAATATTCGCCGCCGATCTGCGTCGTATGAGAATTGCCGCGCGCATGGCGGGCGCCAGTATCGTCGACCGTGACATAGGAAGACGACACCAAGCCAGCATGCAGCACCGCCGCATCCTCGGCGACAAACCCATCCAGCCCTTTGGCTAGAAGGCGCACGACCTGACGCTTCGAGATGGCGATGCCGACATCATTCAACAACGTCGTTAACCGCCCGGTCGTTACCTGGCCCTGCGCATGCAGTATCAGGCAAAGCCGTCTAAGGTTCGGGCCATAGCTGCCCATGATCCCCGCCGGCAACGGTGCGATCACCGTCTTACCATCGGGTGTTATCCAGCATTCGCGACGATAATGCACAAGCTCGGCCGCCAGCACCAAGTCACGTACGAGGCAGCTCTTATAACCCTTAAAGCGGGAACCGGCCGGAACACTGGCGCGCAAGATCTCTTCCCGGCTCACCCGCTCCGCATCCAGCTTGGGGCCGCGCGGCTTCTTCTTACCCGCCGACTTATCGGTCGCGCCATCGGTCGCTTTCTCCATACCGGACGGTCGAAACGGTGGGCGCGGCGGCAGGTTCTTCAGCCGTGCGATCTCGTCACGCAATAGCTGGTTCTCGGCCTTCAGACGGGTATTTTCTAGACGAAGCTCCGCGTTCTCTTCACGAAGGGCTCCGTTTTCGGTCTCAAGCTTTGCGAGCCGGACTTCAGCCTGTTCCGCTCGTTCCAGCAGGCCGGTCACCAAACTGCGCAACGCATTCAGCGAAAGCGTGTCGGCATGCTCAGGGGAGGGAAGCCGTCTCCTTGCCATGCCGGAACTGAATCATGATTTGCCCCGATCAAGGAATCCCCGCGCCGGCAACCAACTCACTAAGCAGGCGCTTATGCACACTTCTCTGATTAGGTGGCTGAAAACGCCGCCAACCAAAATGCCCCACTTACAGATCTGGGGTAACTGGGGCAGATTCGATGGCAGTGCCGAACTGCTAGGCGGTCGCGGCCGCTAACGCGCTTTCCACGTTGCCAGACGGGCATCGCGCAATAGCTGGATCTGAGCGTTGTCTTCGCCGTGACGGGCAGACGTCTATAGTTTACGCCACCGGCATTGAAACAAGTCTCAGACCGGATCGAGCCCGGAGTGGTCAATCAGATCTTCGTGAGAAATGGCCGAAAGATTTGCGAATCTTGATGGACCAGTCCAGACGCGCACTCACGGTGGTGTTTCGCTAAATAGCGCGACACCATCTGATAACCGAGAGAATAACCTAACCAGCGGGGCAAGTCGGAGTATCCAAAGAACCAGGCTTCGTGATCGTACGTCGCGCTATCCCATTCTTGTTGCGCCCGCGTTAGATTTGGGTGAAGGTCAGTTACCGGCAGATTTTCCCAAGGCTCAGGTTGCCCGCCAAATGCTTCTTGCGTGAAATGCCCAGCTAGCCCTTCCGTAACCAGTGCCTCTCCAAGCGTATCTCCATATCCTGGGCCATCCCAGCGGGCGCTGTGATGCAACTCATGCGCCAGCGTCCTTTTAAGCGAGCTGTCGGCATTTTCGCGAAAGTACTTGTGATTCGGGTCAATTGTAATGTGTATCAAACCAGCCTCGGGCGCATATCCATGGTCCCCTGTCTCCGGGATAACATTCTCGCTGACTTTCACGACCACATCTGTATCGCGCAACGGCAACAGGGTTGCTACCCTGTCGAACCCGACAGTCAATACCTCGGCCACCCAGCCCTCAAGGCCGGAAAACTGGTTACGAGCGTTCAAGAAATGCAAGATCATCTTAGCCATAGAAGCATGGTTACCACAGAATGTTGCTGCAGGCAGCATTCGACCGACAAGGCACGTAGCCGCTACAGGAGGCCCATTCGACGGCATGACAATGCTATACGGGTTTCAACCACTCAGATCTTGGCCGCGACAAGATTCGCGAGCGGTGGGACGACATTGCCGCTGACGGCGTCATAGGATACGTGCTGCAGGGCTTTAGACCGCAAGTTCCATCCGAGGCCAATTATGGTGCGGTTAGCTCAGAATGGTAAGCTTCAGCGATCCGCCTCGCCATTTGCGCCATTTGGTCATCAGGTATGCGTAGGACCCCGTGCTCCGCGATCAATGCATGGTATTGCTGCTCTTCGAGCGGCAGACCTGGAGGCAGCGGGACGACATGAAAATGCGAATGGCTATTGGCTTGTCGGCTGCCGAGCGAAAGTACATAAATCCGCTCGGCGTCAAACGCCCTTTTTAGGGCGCGAGACAACACATGCACCTTCTCCTGCAATCGAAGATATTCACCCGCCGACATATCTTGAGCCAAATCCTCGCGGTGCTCCTTCGGGCAGACAAGGCAGTAACCAGGCAAAGTTGGGTACTTGCTTAGAAAGATGATCGTCTCGCCGTCTTCAAAAATGCGATGATGAAAGCAAGAGGGATCATTTCTGACCAAGCCGCAGATGAAGCATGGTCTTGTTTCACTATCGTGCACGTAGGCCTTTAGATCAAATGGCTGCCGGTCGTTCATTCTGAACCTCCGCCTTGCCGCTCGGCAGGGTATCGGCTTTCAATCTAGCGCATCAATTCAGGTTGGTGTTGATTGCCACTGAGAACTGACCCGGCGTTGGAGTGAACCCCTCGGGCTGGACCAGCGGGGCGCTTCAAACTAAGCCGCCTGCTGGGCGAGTTGGGTTTCAAATTCTGCTGGCGATATGTAGCCAAGGGCCGAGTGTAGCCGCTTGGCATTGTAGATCTCCTCAATGAACCTGGGCAAGCGTTCGGCCACATCCGCGAATGTCTCGTAGCCGGCGATGTAGACGTCCTCCACTTTCAGGGTCTTCATGAAGCTCTCGGCCTGCGCATTGTGATAAGGGTTGCCAACGGCGCTCATGGATCCCTGTAGGCCTGCCGCATCGAGCGCTCGTCGATAGGTCTCACTTGCGTATTGGCATCCTCGGTCCGTGTGGTGAATGCAGCCAGGCGGAGGTTTTCTGTTCTCGATGGCCGAATGTAGTGCGGCCAGCGCCAGCGGTGTATCCAGTCGTTTCGACATGCCATAGCCGACGACTTTCCGGCTGCATGCGTCGAGTATGACGGCTAGATAGCAAAAGCCGACGGCTATGCGGATGTATGTGAAGTCAGCCACCCAGACCATGTCAGGCCGCGACGGGATCACATTACGATAAAGGTTCGGGTAGATCGGTGAATCGTGGTTGC
>NZ_JAELUG010000247.1 GCF_016429255.1 Rhizobium sp. ASV8 | reverse complement strand
GGCCTTATGATTGTTGCGATCGAACAGCACGAGATCGCCATCAGTGACGAGCGCTGAGAGCGCGACTTTGTTGGACGTGGAGGTGCCGTTCAGAACGAAGTAGGTTTTCTCGGCGCCAAAAATCTTGGCCGCCTCTTTCTGCGCCGCGAGCGCCGGACCTTCGTGTGTCAGAAGATCGCCCAGATCGAGTACGGAATTGTCGAGGTCGTCACGAAATACGGCTTCGCCGAGGTGTTCCATGAACACGCGACCGATCGGGCTGCGGCTATAGAAGATGCCGCCATTGTGCCCGGGGCACGTCCAGAGCTGATTGCCTTCTTCGGCATAATCGACCAGGGCGCCAAAGAATGGCGTCTTCAGCGTCTCGGCATACTGCTTGAGCCGGCTGATCAGGCTTTTGGCGATGAAGGCAGGCGTCTCTTCCGAGAGGAAAACGTAGCCGTCGATGAAATCGAGCACCTCGACCGGCACATCCTCGAAACGCTTGCGTCGGATCAAAAGGATGATCGGGAATTCGAGACCGCGCCGGCGCATCAGATTGATGAGGGAGGCCGTCTTGCCTTCAAGTCCCTTCTTGCCCCAGTCGACCAGCATGCAGCCGATGGCCGCATCCGTCTGGACGGCGATCTCCGCGTCTTCGATATTGCGAGCACGCACGACCTCGAAGCCTGAGCGCTCGATCTCCTCCACGATCTGATTGTAGCGGGCGCCCTCCAGATCCTCGCTGTCGAAGGCCGGCGTTGCGAACAGAAAGTTGAAGCGTCTGAAATAATCCATCTCGGTACCCGCATTTAAAACCAGGGACGAGGTGTCGACGTATTTCATGACATGGATGTGACAGACCTTCGGACGTCGGAAACGGCGTCGATGAAAGGAGGACACACGGGCGGAAGTGGCAGGCAGCGGAATGCCGGCGGCACTTCATGTTTCTCAGGTCTTGCGACGATAGGGCGAAATTCCTTCTGCGCCTTTCGCCCGTCGAGGCAGCTTCAATCGCAGCCGCCTCACATTGCTTTCTCTGGGTGTGGCGATCCCTCGTAGGCGCCCCAGATAGATTGATCCAGGTTGATGGTGGCACCGGTCATCAGCCCCGATTCCTCCGAGGACAGATAGGCGACTGCGCGGGCAACCTCCGCAGGAGAGACCAGTCGGCCGAATGGCTGTTCGGCCGCAGCCCGCGCCAGCCAATCCTCATCGGCGCCGTGATACTCGCGCTGAATGCGATCCTCGCCGTCGCTCGACATCCAGCCGATGTTGAGGGCGTTGACCCTGATGCGGTTTCTAAGCAGCGCGAAGGCCGTATTCCGGGTCAGGGTGTCAAGCGCGCCCTTGGATGAGCAGTAGGCGCTGATGAAGGGTTGGCCGGCCATCGACGACATGGAGGAAATGTTGACGATGGTGCCTTCTATACCATTGGCGATCATGGCTTTGATCGCATCCTGCATCAGGAAAAACGGCGCCCGCACATTGACGGCGAACATGCGATCGAACAGGTCCGGATCGGTGTCGAGGATGGTGCCGCGATCGGTGATGGCAGCGACATTGGTGAGAGCATCGATGCGGCCGAATTTCTCGACCGCTGTCGCGATCACTTTGCGGCAATCCTCCACCTTGCCGAGGTCGGCCGTGACGAATGCGACCGGTATTCCGTAGCGATCGCCGATTTCGCGTGCTTTGGCCTCACCCTTGGCCGTGCTGCGACCGCAGATCGTAAGGCCCGCAGCCCCGCGCTCGGCAAAGAGGCGGGCGACTTCGGCGCCGAGGCCCTGCGTGCCGCCGGTCACGACGGCGAATTTTCCATCCAGTCTGCTCATGAATTTCAAGCCTCCCTGCGTGCCGCATGGGCGGCGATCAACTCTGCGAACTCTTTGGCACCCATGCCGGCGTCGATAGCATCCATCATGATCCGCGCCTGGGTTTTCGGCGCAAGGCCGCCAACAGGCGGGTCGCTGTCGAGATTTGTGGGAAAGGCATAGCCTTCGGCCGTTGACGCGATGACGTTGGCAGCTTCCGCACGGCTCAGCATGCCCGCAGCGAGAGCTGCGACCAAGGCGGGATAGACAGTCACCGACATGCGATTTCGATTGACGCTCTCCATCGCCCGACCGAAGGCCGAGGAAACCTGCAGAAGATTGGCCATGCGATAGATGTCTTTCGAGACATTGTTGCCTGCGCCATGCATGACGGCGGGGTTGAAGAAGACGGCGTCGCCCTTTTGCAGCGGCAATTGCACGTGATGTTCCGCGAAATACTCTTGAAACTCCGGACGGCCGAAAGCGATGTAGCCCTCAAAGAAGGTCTGAGAGTAGGGGAGAAACAGTGTCGGACCGCTTTCGAGCGGCATGTCACAATGCGCTACCGCGCCCTGCAGCGTCAAAAGCGGTGAAACGGCATGAATATGGCCGGGATAGGCCTGCATCTGCTGCGGAGACATGAAACCCAGATGATAATCGCGATGGGGCTTTTGGGCGGTGCCGCCCGGATTGACCCGATTCATCTGCGCCGTCATCTGGTAGCCTGCTCCGAGCCAAGCCTCCGACACCATCGCAATGGCAGTCGATGCGTAATAATGGGCAAAATTCGCTGGATCCGCCAGGCAATGTTTCTCCAGCGAATTCCATATACGGTCGTTGGCGCCGGGCTTGGCGAAATGATCGCCTGCGCCTTTGCCCTTCTCGCGCTCGTCACGAACGATCTCTTCGAACACCGTGGTGGCGCGATCGACGACGGCGGCATCGGGCATAGCATTCCTGATGACGATGATACCGGGGCCGGAGGTGAAGGCTTCGACCCATTCGGCCGTCAGAGCATGGCGTTCATCTTCAACGTCAGCCGCATGACGAACTTTGTCGCCGTCATAGATGAGGATATTTTTCTTGATTTCGGTGGCCAAAGGCCAGTCCGCTGAAGTGGCTGTCTTTTCGACGACGGACTTGAAGCTGTCGAGATTGCCGCAATCGGCAGACAGCCAAACTTTTTGGCTGCGGCGGCTGGCGAGCGTTTGAGCGTCCATGGTGATCTCCTCCCGAAATGACGTTGGACCCAGGCATTGATCGTAGCCGTGATGCGCCCTATGAAAAAGATACAAAACCCCTCAAAAACAACTCAGAAGGAGCATCGGTGAAGTCGCGCTTTCCGCTCAAAGATATCGCGCTACAGGCCGGCCTCAGCCTCGCGACCGTCGACCGGGTGATGCATGAACGCGATGGCGTTCGGGCAATTACCCGGGCGCGCGTCGCTGCGGCCATATCGGAGCTGGAACGGCAATATATGCAGTCCGGCCTCATTGGACGGCGTCTCGTCATCGATGTGGTCATGGACACGCCGCAGCGTTTCTCGGCGGCCGTACGCGCCGCCTTCGAGGCGGAGTTGCCCGGCATGCGGCCTGCCTCATTCCTCGCGCGATTTCATGTCGCCGAAACCATGAGCGAGCAGGAGCTTCTGTCGATTCTGAGCGCAATACGCCGGCGCGGCAGTCATGGCGTCGTTCTGAAAGCGGCTTCGACGCCTGCGATTGCCGCGTCTGCTGTCCAGCTCATGATGGCGAAGATTCCCGTGGTCACTCTAGTGACCGATTTGCCGAAAAATTCGCGTATCGGCTATGTCGGCATGGACAACCGCATCGCCGGGGCGACGGCTGCTTATCTGCTCGGACGTATGGCCGGAGAACGACCGGGCAAGGTGCTGGTGACATTGTCGAGCAGGCTCTTTGCCGGCGAAGACGAGCGCGAGCAGGGGTTTCGCAACGCACTGGCGCAGCGCTTCCCCCACCTTTCTGTCGTACAGGTTTCCGAAGGCTTCGGCGTCGATCGCGAGACGGAGCGTCTCGTCCGCGATGCCCTGGAATGCGAACCGGACATCCGGGCGGTCTATTC
>NZ_JAELUG010000246.1 GCF_016429255.1 Rhizobium sp. ASV8 | reverse complement strand
GGGAGATCCAATGCTGGCGATCCGCCTCGACGATGACTTCTTCGGTGCAAAGATAGTCGATTTTGCCGATGGAGAGGCCGCTTTCCTCTTCCGCTTCGCGGATAGAAGCCTGGGCGGCGGGTTCCATATGGTCGACCTTGCCGCCGACGATGCTCCAGAAGCCGGCTTCCGGCGCCTTGAGACGCCGATAAAGCAATATCTTTCCGTCCCGCAATATTGCGAGACCGGTTCCTAGTCCTGGGAAATCAATGCCGGGCTTGCCCATGCCTACGTCCCGAGATGGGCGTCCAAACGGGAGCTATCAGGCCTTGGCGTTGGCAACGATCAGCATGAAAGCCGGGATATCGTCGCCGAAGCCGACCGGTGTCGGGCCGTCATCCTGATCGCGATAGCGGTTGCGGCGCTCGCGATGATCATCGTTGGCAGCGGGGAAGGGCCGGTTGTTGTTGCGAGAACCGTTGTGGGACTTGTTATTGTTCTCAGACTTGCGCTCGTTTCTCACGCTTTCGGCCTTTGCTGGTGCTGCTTCGATCGCCACGACGCCATTATCCTCGACGTCGATATCAGATTTATGACTCGAGGCGCTCCGGCCTCCGCGGCTGCGATCTCGATCGCGGCCCTTGCTCTTCTGGTCACGGCGGCGGGAAGGACGATTGTCGTCCGCGCTCTCGTCCGCCGGCGGCAGCGACGACAGATCGCCGTTGAGCCACTGAACATCTTCGCCGATCAGCTTTTCGATCGCGTCGACATGCTTGGTATCGCGCTTGGTCACGATCGTAAAGGCAGCGCCGGAGCGTCCGGCACGACCGGTGCGGCCAATGCGGTGAACATAATCTTCCGAATGGATCGGAACGTCGAAATTGAAAACGTGACCGACATCGGGGAGGTCGAGGCCGCGTGCCGCCACGTCGGAAGCCACGAGAAGCTGGATCTGGCCGTCACGGAAGTTCTGCAGCATCGTGGTGCGCGAGCGCTGATCCATGTCGCCGTGCAAAGCGCCCACGGAGAAGCCATGGCGCTCGAGCGAACGGAAGAGATCGGCGACATCCTTCTTGCGATTGCAGAAGATGATTGCGTTCTTGAGTTCCGTCTGCTCACGGATGAGGTCACGCAACGTTGCGCGCTTCTCGTAATCCTTGCCGTGCGAGGCGACAAAACGCTGCGTCACGGTCTTGGCGGTGGATGCCGGCTTGGCGACTTCGACGCGCTCGGGATTCTGCAGGAAGCGATCGGCCAGCTTCTGGATTTCCGCCGGCATGGTCGCCGAGAAGAACAAGGTCTGACGCGTGAAAGGAATGAGCTTGGCGATTCGCTCGATATCCGGGATGAAACCCATATCCAGCATGCGATCGGCTTCGTCGATAACGAGGATCTCGACGCCGCTCATCAGAAGCTTGCCGCGTTCGAAATGGTCCAGCAGGCGGCCAGGCGTGCAGATCAGCACATCGGCGCCACGCTCCAGCTTGCGATCCTGCTCTTCGAAGGACACACCGCCGATCAAAAGGGCGATGTTAAGGCGATGGTTCTTGCCGTACTTCTCGAAGTTTTCGGCGACCTGGGCAGCCAGCTCTCGAGTCGGCTCCAGAATCAGCGTGCGCGGCATACGTGCACGTGCGCGGCCCTTTTCGAGCAGCGTCAGCATCGGCAGCACGAACGATGCCGTCTTGCCGGTTCCCGTCTGGGCGATGCCGCAGATGTCGCGGCGCTGAAGCGCAAACGGGATGGCACCGGCCTGGATCGGAGTCGGTGTGGAGTAACCCGCGTCAGTTACCGCGGAAAGGACTTTTTGGCTCAAGCCAAGGTCAGCAAATGTTGTCAAAGGGAAAACTAGTTCCGTCTTGGTTCGGTCTAGGACCATGAATCGACACGCAAGAACGTGCCGGAATGCAGCGCGACATAGAACCAAATACCTGCGAAGTCAAGGAAAGCAGGCGCTTCTATCGGCTTGAAGTTCATTCGTGACGCAATTTTCAGATTAGTGTCATCTTTGTTGCGACTATGTCACAACTTCGGCAGCTAAATTGCGCCCAATCCGTTGATGTAACTTGCGAGCTTCGTGCCGGCGTTGATGAAATACATCGGGTCGACGGGATGCCCGTTTTCGCGGACTTCATAATGGAGGTGCGTTCCCGTCGAACGTCCGGTGCTGCCGGCAAGTCCGACCACGCCGCCTTGGTCGACCTTATCGCCGACTTTGACGAGCACCTGTTCCATATGACCGTAGCGCGTGGAGATGCCGTCCCCATGGTCGATTTCGACCATATTGCCGTAGCCGCCCGTCCAGCCGGCCGCCACGACCTTGCCGGGAGCCGTTGCCTTGATCTTTTCGCCGGGGCTGAAATGAAAATCCGTGCCGGTATGGAGGGCGAGCGTGCCGAAGAACGGGTCCTTGCGATTGCCGAAAGGGCTGGTGACGAGCTTTCCGGGGGCGGGATTGCGGAAGGGCAAGCTCTCGGCAGTGCTTCGCACGGTTTCCAGATGCGTCAGAGCCGTGTCGAGATCGGCCATGGACTGCTCGAACTGATCCACATTTTCCGGCGCGACATAAGGACCGCCTACGCCATCGTCAGCGTCTTTACCGGCGCTGCTTGCGATCTCATCCGGAACCTTCACGCCGACATTGTGCATGATCGCCTGTATCTCGCCCGCCGTACCGGAGGCGTCGGCCGTGAGATTGCGGATGCGGCTCAGTTGGTCCTGCTCGATATGCTTCAGCGAAAGCGTCACCTTCGAGAAGACGCGGTCGGCGCGATCGGCGACGGTTTCCGGGGCGGGGACATAGGCGAGGGTGGAGTTGTCGGGAGTTGCGTCCGCGGGCTTGCCGCCCGAAAGAAGCTTCTCGATCGCCTTCGGTGCCGACAGCTGGGCGTGCTCGTTCTTTCCCGCCGAAATATTGGCATCGGCATGAGAGCCCTTGTCCGTGAGGCCCGAGCTTTCTGCACGGTCTAACAGGGCGTTGAGCTTGCCGCCGCGTGAGGAGAGTTGCTGCTGCTGCTCGATGAGTTTGTCGACCTTCTCTTCAACGACCTGCTGGTCCAGAAGCTGGCGCGAGGTCACGCGGTCGACCTGAGCGCGCAGCGCAGCTATGCGATCTTCATAGTCGTATTGCATGCGGGCCTGCCGTGCCATCGTCGCGCCGATCAGATCATCGCGCAGCACCAGGTAGGACGTCGCCAGAAGGTATCCGATCGACAGAATGCCGACGAGGCACACGGCAAGAGCCGCCATCCAGGGGCGCACGGTCATGTGACGCACCATGTCGCCGCTGGCGACGATGATGGTGTGATGCCGCTGCTGTTTGCCGAAAACCCGGTTTTGAGGCCTTGCTGTCACCGAGACTCTCCCAATCGATGCCTTTTGGCACCCATCGGAAGTACACGGTATTATGGTTAACGAATGCTTTCTGTTTCAGTATTAGTTACAGGAGAAATTTGGTTTTCTTAGTATATCACGCATTGCTTGTGGATGTCAGCGAGCGATAGAAGGAAGGCGTGAGGCCGGCTTCGGCACGCGCTATGTCGTTGAACGGCGCCTTCAGCGAACCGCGGAAGTTTGCGCGAACCAATTCCTGGAATGTGCGGGCCGGATCGCGTTTCTCGCGGGCGCAGAGAAAGCGAAACCACTTGGCGCCGACGGCGACGTGACCCTTTTCGTCATTGTAGATGACGTCGAGCACGGCGGCGCTTTCCATGTCGCCGGTCTCGCGCATCTTCGCCTGGAGCGCCGGCGTAACGTCAAGCCCTCGCGCCTCAAGTATCAGAGGCACGACGGCCAGGCGCGCGGTGAGGTCGGTGCGGGTCGCATGAGCTGCCTGCCAGAGACCGTCATGAGCGGGCAGGTCGCCATAATCGGCGCCCAGTTCGCGCAATCGATCCCGGACC
>NZ_JAELUG010000245.1 GCF_016429255.1 Rhizobium sp. ASV8 | reverse complement strand
GCGTTGCGCCCTTTTCGGCGAAATCGCGGAAGGATTCGGAGAACTTGGACGGATCGAATGCAGCCGTTGAAAAAACGTCGTCTTTCTTTACAGTAGCCATGATTACGCTCCTATGCGGGTCCTCTCGGAGGCACCCTTCGTGAACCTGTGTGAGGCTTATATAATATAAAGTTTTGTGCAGTGCAACATATTTTTGCACCGCACAACGCGTTAACCTTTCCGGCCGAAAGATGGGGCCTTCGCTGGACCCGAATGCGGGTCGCGGTTATTAATAAACCGTTAAAACACGAGGGGCGGCTACGCCCGCAAAACAGGTTGGAATATGCCCGCAATTCAATATCCGTTCATTGACATTGCCGTGCATCCGCGCGTTCGGGAACGCTTTGCCCGTGGCGAGGCCATGGTCATGTTTTCGGCCGGGATGGATCGCGTGTTGTGGGCGAACGGCGCCGGCGCCAACCTGTTCGGCTATGACGTCATCTACGATTTCCTCGATCAAGGCCCGAAGGGCGGCGACGTTTCCTTCCGCCAGATCGAGTCGACGGCACGCGGCCTCAGCGCCATCGGCGAGCAGCGCACATTCCTCATCCGCATGGCCACCGGCTTCCAGCGTTCGGTCGTGAACGCAGCGGTCGAGCGCATCCGCATCCAGCAAGGCGAAGAGGCGATCCTGTTCTCCTCGCCTGTTTCATCCAAGCCTATGGCCGCTGCCGAATGCGCCAGGCGGATGATCGAAGGGTTCGACGACCCGGATACCCATATGGCCGTCATCGGCCGCGATGGCGAGATCGTCTCGGCATCCGAGCGTTTCCGCATGCTCGACATCACGCCGCAGACCGCGCGCATGCTGACAACGATGGCCGGCGCACAGCCGGACCGGCTGATCAAGCGGCCGATCCCCACCGGTCGCGGCTATCTGCCGGCCGCCATCGGTAAGCTGTCGGAAATCCCGGCGCTGCATCTGCTGTTCGTCGTCGAGACGGTCCTCGGCCATCTCGATCCGACGGAGGGTCCTGTGAGCCAGGCAGCGCCTGCCGCAGTCGAGCCGCAGGCGGAAGAAGCCCGGGCGGAACTCGAGGCGGCCGCAGCCGACGAACCGGCAAAGCCAGAAATTGCAGCTCCCTTCGGCGACGTCATCGATGCCGTCGCTCATATCGAAGAACTTGAGGAGACGCCGGAATATCGTGTCGACGAAGAGCAGGATGTGGCGCCGGTAACCGGCGACGCGGGCGAGCCTGTGGCCGCGCCGGCTTTGATGGACGATCATAGCGAAGCGGCCGCAGAGGCAATTGCACCCGTTGAGGAGCCGCAGACGGAAGTTCCAGTAGCGGACGAAGGGCATGGCGCGGATGCCGGCATTGAATCCGCCCAGGAACCAACACCCTCTGAAGACGCTCCTGCCGAAGGCAATTCCGCCGAGGGCTTCGTCTTCAAACGCAACGGTCGCGCCACTCGCTTCGTATGGAAGATCGACGCTACCGGACGTTTCAGCGAAGTGTCCCGCGAGTTTGCCGATGCTGTCGGACCGCATGCGGCGAAAATTGCAGGCAGCGCCTTCTCCGATGTCGCCGCGCGATTGAACCTCGATCCGGATGGCAAGATCGCCGAACTTCTCGCACGACGCGACACATGGTCGGGCCGGACCATTTACTGGCCGATCGAAGGTACGGGCCTGACGGTTCCTGTCGATCTGGCCGCCTTGCCGACCTATACCCGCAGCCGCGAATTCGACGGCTTCAGGGGCTTCGGCGTCGTCCGCCTGGCTGACGCTATCGAAGACCCGATGAAGCGCGGCCTGTCGCTGGATGCCGAGGAAGGTCACGATATCGAGCCGGCGACCCAGGCCGCCGAAACCGAAGCAATCGCGCATGAGCAACCAGCTCCCGAACAGGAAGACGCCTCCACGAGCGCAAGCGACGAGCAGGCAATCGCGGAAAACGCTCCTGTCGTGAATGCGGAACCGCCTGCCTTGCGAATTGTCGAGACGCCGAACCGCCGACAGACGGACAAGATCATCCGCCTGCATGAACATCGGACGCAGGCGCAGGCAAGCCTTTCGCTCAGCGAACAGGCGGCGTTCCGCGAGATCGCCCGGCAGCTTGAGCCCTTCGGCAAGCGCACCGAAACGCCTGTCGAGCAGCCGCCGGTCGAACCGGCCGAGAAGAATGCCGATATCGCTCCGGTAGCGAATGCGGCCGACGAAATTCTCTCCGATGCGACCGAAACGGCAATCGGACACGATGAGGCCGACGCCCAGCAGGATCAGGTGGGCTCGACGCACGAACCCGCCCCCTCCGAGACCGTTGCAGAACCTTCCGAGGTAGAAGCTACGGCCGGCACGGAAACAGCGAGCGCCGCTTCCCGTCCCGAAACGGCTGATGCCTCCGCAGAGCCGGAAGAGGACTTCGATCCCCTCGACGTGCTGAACACCGCCATTCCGCCGCGCGTGAAGATGCGATCGGGGCTGTCGTCGGATATCGTCGATCAGCTGCCGCTCGCTGTCCTCATCCATGCCGGCGACCGGCTGATCCACGGCAACCCCGAATTCCTGCGGCTGACCGGCTATGAGAACCTGACGGATCTCGAGCAGGTTGGCGGGTTGGATGCGCTGCTGCAACGCAACGATCTGGAAGGCAAGACCGAACAACCGGGTACGATGATGGTCGTGCGCGCCGACGACGTATTGGTGCCGGTCACCGCGCGGCTGCAATCGATCCGCTGGGAAGACGGCACAGCCTTGATGCTGGCGCTGATGCCCGTGGAGAAAAGCGAGCAGCCTGCCCCGCCGGCGCAACCCGTGCCCGAGGAAGCTCGCCCCGAGCGCATCCTTGAAAAGGTCGGCAAGCTGCAGGTTGAGATCGAAGAACTGCGCTCGACGCTGGAAACAGCGACCGATGGGGTGATCATCGTCGGTCAGGACGGCGAGATCCGTTCGATGAACCGCTCGGCCAGCGCGCTTTTCAACTATGACGACCAGGAAATCCGCGGCAAGCCCTTCGTCATGCTGTTTGCACATGAGAGCCAGAAGGCGGTGCTGGATTATCTCGGCGGCCTCGCCGGCCATGGCGTTGCCAGCGTGCTCAACGACGGTCGCGAAGTGATCGGCCGCGAAGCCTCCGGCGGCTTCCTGCCGCTATTCATGACCATGGGGCAGCTCAATTCCTCGAACGGCTACTGCGCCGTGATCCGCGACATCACGCAATGGAAGCGGACCGAAGAAGAGCTGCGCAACGCCAAGCGCGCCGCCGAAACCGCCAATGCTCACAAGACGGATTTTCTCGCCCGCGTGAGCCATGAAATCCGCACGCCGCTCAACGCCATTATCGGTTTCTCCGACATGATGGCTGGGGAACGCTTCGGACCGATCGGCCATTCGCGCTATGTCGAGTATGCGACCGATATCGGCCGCTCCGGCCGGCATGTGCTCGACATCGTCAACGACCTGCTCGATATCTCGAAGATCGAAGCCGGCGAGATGGATCTGGATTTCGCATCCGTCGGCCTCAACGAGGCGATTACGGAGGCCGTGTCGCTGGTGCAGCCGCAGGCCAACAGCCAGCGCGTCATCATTCGCACCGCGCTGTCGCAGGCCGTGCCGAATGTCGTTGCCGACCTGCGCTCGATCAAGCAGATCGCGCTCAACATCCTGTCGAACGCCATCCGCTTCACGCCATCAGGCGGCCAGATCGTTGTTTCCACATCCTATGAAAACAATGGCAGCGTCGTTCTGCGCATCCGGGATACCGGCGTCGGCATGACGCGCTCCGAACTCGAACAGGCAATGAAGCCCTTCCGGCAGGTCTCGACCAATTCCCGCAAGCGCGGCGACGGCACTGGTCTCGGTCTGCCGCTGACCAAGGCAATGGTCGATGCCAACCGCGCGACCTTTGCG
>NZ_JAELUG010000244.1 GCF_016429255.1 Rhizobium sp. ASV8 | reverse complement strand
GGAATATGACCGCGATGATCAGGAAGACGACGACGGGCCAGATTCCGGAGCCGATGAAGTTGAACTGATCGGTGAGGCCCGAGATCGGCTGACCCTTGGTGTAGAGCTTCGACAGGCCGCGCGCCGAGACCATCATGCCGAGCGTCGCGATGAAGGGAGGGATCTTCGTTTTCGTGATGAGCTGGCCGTTGATGTAGCCGGCAAGCAGGCCGATCAGCAGGCCGATGCCGATCGGCACGAAGAAGGGCATGTCGGTCAGCGCCGGATAAACGGCCCGCGCCCAGGTGGATGACTGGGCGAAGCTGGCGGCGACCATGGCGGTGAGGCCGACGACCGAGCCGGAGGAGAGGTCGATACCGCCAGTGATAATGACCTGCGTCACGCCGACGGAGATGATGCCGATGACGGAAACCTGGAGGATCATGATCTTCAGGCGCTGCAGGTTCATCAGGAAACTCTGGCCGACAAAGATCCAGCCGAGGACTTCGCAGAGAAGCGCAATGCCGATCAGCACAAGGAAGATGCCGAGTTCGGGCGGAACACGGCGACGTCTTGGCCGCGTGACCGCCGGAGCGGTCGCCTCTGCAACTTTGGTAACCATGGTTCAATCCTCCCTTGCGACGGTTGCCGGCGTCACTGCGCGGCCAGTTCCATCACCTTCACTTGAGTTGCGTCCGCGCGATCCAGGAATCCGGTCACTCGCCCTTCATGCATCACCATGATGCGGTCGCTCATGCCCAGCACCTCGGGCATCTCCGACGAGATCATGATGACGGCGACGCCGTTGCGCGCCATTTCGGTGACGAGGCGATGGATTTCCGCCTTGGCGCCGACATCGATGCCGCGCGTCGGCTCATCCAGAATGAGAATGCGGGGATTGGTGAGCATCCACCGGCCGATCAGCGCCTTCTGCTGATTGCCGCCGGAAAGATTTTCGATCCTCTCATCGAGGTTGGGCGTCTTGACGCGCAATTTTTTGGCCATTTCCTCGCAGGCCTGCTCGATCGGCCCCTCCTGCACGAAACCGCCGCGCACGAACTTGTCGTGCAGCACCGCGACCTGCATGTTCTCAAGCACGCTGAGAATGAGAAGACAGCCCGTATCCTTGCGGTCTTCCGTCAGGAAGGCCATCCGGTGACGGATGGCGTCCGCCGGCGAAGAAATCGCGGCCGTCTTGCCGAAGAGCTGGATGGTGCCGGACGATGCCGGTGTCACGCCAAAAATGGTTTCGGCGACATTGGAGCGTCCGGAGCCGACCAGCCCGGCGACGCCGAGGATTTCACCGGCCCTGACATCGAAAGAAACATTCGAGAACACGCCGTCGAGGCTCAGATCCTTGACCGAAAGCACGGTGTCGCCGATCGGCACCTCCTCCTTCGGGAACATCTGGGTGATCTCACGGCCGACCATCATGCGGATGATGTCGTCGCGGGTCACATCGGTGGAGGCATGCGTGCCGATATATTTGCCGTCACGGAACACCGAGAATTCATCGGCGATCTCGAACAGCTCGTTCATCTTGTGGGTGATGTAGACGATGCCGATGCCCTGGGAGCGCAGGTCGCGGATGATCCGGAACAGATGCTCCACCTCCCGCTCGGTCAGAGCCGAGGTCGGCTCGTCCATAATCAGCACATCGGAATTATAGGAAACCGCCTTGGCGATTTCGACCATCTGGCGGCTTGCGACAGAAAGCTCGCGCACCTGGATTTCAGGGTCGAGGGCGATATTGAGACGCTGGAAAAGCTCTTGGGTCTTGCGGCTCATCTCGGCATGATCGACGAAACCGAAACGGTTCTTCGGCTCGCGACGGATCCAGATATTCTCCGCGACCGTCATGAAGGGCATCAGGTTGAGTTCCTGATGGATCATGGCAATGCCGTTTTCCAGCGCATCCAGCGGTGATTTCAAGCGGATTTCGACGCCCTTCAGGCGTACCTCGCCCTGGTCGGGGATATAAATGCCGGCGAGGATCTTCATCAGCGTCGATTTGCCCGCGCCGTTTTCGCCCATCAGCGCATGCACCGTGCCGCGCTTCAGGTGAAAGGAAACGTCGTCGAGGGCCAATACGCCGGGGAATTCCTTGCGGATGCCGTCCGCGCTCAGCAGAAAGGCTGAATTGGGAACGGCGCCGCTAGCGCGCACCGCCGCCATGGTGGATGGGCTCACAACCATTTTTCCCTCCCGGGCAGATCTGATTTGTGGGGATGCGGGCATTGAGACCCGCATCCATCGATCGTCAGGCGATCAGTTCTTCTTCACGAAGTCCTTGACGTTTGCCGGCGTTACGAGCTGGAAGGGGATGTAGACCTTCTTGTCGATCTTATCGCCCTTGGCGAGCTTCAGTGCAGCATCGACTGCGCCCTTGCCCTGGCCGGCCGCATCCTGGAATACGGTGACCTTCAAGTCGCCGGCCTGCATGGCGGCAAGCGCGTCCTGCGTCGCGTCGACGCCTGCAACGACGATCTTGTCCATCGACTTGCCCGCAGCCTTCAGCGCCTGGATGGCGCCGATCGCCATTTCATCGTTGTTGGAGATGACGGCATCGAATTCGAGGCCGCTGGAGAGCCAGTTGGTCATCAGGTCGGCGCCCTGGGTGCGCTGCCAGTTGGCGGTCTGCTCCTGAACGATCTGGAGGCCCTTGCAAGCGTCGGTGGCGATGACGTCATGCACGTCCTTCGTGCGCATGCGGGCGGCCTGGTTGGACAGCTCGCCCATCATGACGACGACCTTGCCCTTGCCACCCAAAAGGCGGCAGACTTCCTTGGCTTCCAGCGTGCCGGATTCCTGCTCGTTGGAAGCAACGAATGCCTGTTTGTCCGGAAGGCTGTCGACGTTTGCCGGCTCGCGGTTGACGTAGACAAGCGGGATCTTCGCTTCGGCAGCCAACTTGGACATGGCAGCGGTCGCATCGGTATCGACCGGGTTTACGATGATGGCATCGACCTTACTGGCGATGAAGTTCTGGATCTGGCTCTGCTGCTTGGCGATGTCGTTCTGAGCGTCTTCGACCTGCAGCGTCACGCCGTTCAGGCCCTTTGCATAGTCCTGCATGCCGTTGCGCAGAACGGTCAGGAAGTTGTCGTCGAACAGCGCCATGGACACGCCGATCGTCTCGGCATGAGCGGCAGTCGACAGCATGAGCGCCATCGCCGAACCAAGAATGAATTTCTTCATGTTTTCCTCCCAGATACGGTGCCCGGCCACACCCCTCCTGAATGCCGGAACCCCCGGTCTCGACCGCGGGGTCTGTCAACCAATTCGACCAGCACTCCCATGCCGGTCACATCGAGAAAACGGAACAAACAAACCGTAAAATTTCAAGTACGGAATATTCATTCCATTTTTAATGACAAAGGTCAATACAAATTTGGGAGAGCACCGCTAAACGCGGCGAGGGCGGATTCCATGCCAGACCGTATCGCGATCTCTCGGATTCGCTTCCGGCGCCTTAGTTTTCTGATTTCGCACATGCCGCCGCGGCAAAAACGCTGCCCACTTTCGCGAGGCATGCGTCGGAGCCGATGCAAGTATCGACCGCAGCACCTACATAGCGGCACCCTGTTCGATGAAACGGTTATTCCATCGCCATAGGAACGGGGTAGGATAATACTGATCCCGGTCGCCCGACGGCGGCCCGTAACGGAGAAAAGACATGCCCTCGATGTACAGTTTCTCGGTCCCCGTCTTTCAACGCGGCCTGCACAACCTTTCGGCCTATCTCGATAAAATCGAAGCCTATGCCTCTGAAAAGGGTGTCGATGCGGGCGAAATCATCACGGCACGCCTCATTGAAGACATGCTGCCGCTCTCCGGCCAATACCAGCGCGCCTCCGATACAGCGAAGCTCACCATCTCCCGGCTCGCCGGCATCGATGCGCCGCGTTTCGAAGACAATGAGACCACGAT
>NZ_JAELUG010000243.1 GCF_016429255.1 Rhizobium sp. ASV8 | reverse complement strand
GGTGAATTGGCGGTGGTTCTCGGTGCTGTCATCGGCGCCGGCCTGGGCTTCCTCTGGTTCAATGCGCCGCCGGCCGCAATCTTCATGGGCGACACCGGTTCGCTCGCGCTCGGCGGCTTGATCGGCTCGGTGGCGGTCGCCACCAAGCACGAGATCGTCATGGCGATCATTGGCGGCCTCTTCGTGGTCGAGGCCCTGTCCGTCATCATTCAGGTCGGTTTCTTCAAGATGACCAAGCGCCGCGTCTTCCTGATGGCGCCGATCCACCACCACTTCGAAAAGAAGGGCTGGACGGAAAGCCAGGTCGTCGTGCGTTTCTGGATCGTTGCGGTCATCCTGGCGATGATCGGCCTGTCCACCCTGAAGCTGCGGTGAGGCATCGATGATTCCCGTCACCACGCTGAAAGGAAAGAAGGTCGCTCTTTTTGGTCTTGGCGGTTCCGGCTTTGCGACGGCGCGCGCGCTCGTTGCGGGCGGTGCCGACGTCACGGCCTGGGATGACAATCCCGACAGCGTGGTCAAGGCGGGTGCGGAGGGAATACCGGTCGCCGATCTCAGGACGATCGACTGGAATGCGCTATCGGTCTTCGTCCTGTCGCCGGGCGTTCCTCTGACGCATCCGAAGCCGCACTGGACCGTCGATCTCGCACATGCCGCAGGCGTCGAGATCATCGGCGATGTTGAGCTCTTCGTCAGGGAGCGCCGGGCGCATGCGCCGGATTGCCCGTTCATCGCCATTACCGGCACCAATGGCAAATCGACGACAACGGCGCTGATCGCGCATATCCTGCAATCGAGCGGTCGCGATACGCAACTCGGCGGCAATATCGGCACGGCAGTCCTGACGCTCGATCCGCCCAAGGCCGGTCGCTTCTATGTCGTCGAGTGCTCGTCCTATCAGATCGATCTCGCGCCGACACTTGATCCGTCGGCCGGCATTCTGCTGAACTTGACACCCGATCATCTCGATCGACATGGAACGATGCAGCATTATGCCGATATCAAGGAACGGCTGGTTGCGGGCAGCGGCGTCGCCGTTGTCGGCATCGACGACAGTCATTCTTCCCTGATCGCCGATCGCATCGAGCGGGCAGGCACCAAGGTGGTGCGGATTTCGCGCCGGCATGTATTGGCGGACGGTCTCTATGCCGAGGGCAGCCGTATCTTGCGGGCATCGAACGGCGCCGCGAGCGAGATCGCCGATCTCGACGGTATCCAGACCTTGCGTGGAGGCCATAACGCACAGAATGCAGCGGCGGCGATTGCAGCCTGCCTCGCAGTCGGCGTCACCGCCGACGAGGTTCGCACCGGATTGAAATCCTTCCCGGGTCTCAAACACCGCATGCAGCCAGTCGGGCGGCGCGGTCGGGTCGTCTTCGTCAACGACTCCAAGGCGACCAATGCCGATGCTGCGGCGCCGGCGCTATCGAGCTATGAGAATATCTACTGGATTGCCGGCGGACTGCCGAAAGAGGGTGGCATAACGACCCTGGCGCCGCTCTTTCCGCGCATAACCAAAGCCTATCTGATCGGCGAGGCGGCGCCTGCCTTTGCCGCAACGCTTGGCGAACAGGTGCCTTATGAGATCTCGGGCACGCTGGAGCGCGCGGTCGCGCATGCGGCGGAAGATGCGGCTGGCGATGAGCACGAGTCGTCAGCCGTCATGCTGTCACCGGCTTGCGCAAGTTTCGATCAGTATAAGAATTTCGAGGTCAGGGGTGACGCGTTCGTCAGCCATGTGGCTGCGATCGAGGGCGTCACCATGCTGATCGGTTCAGCAACTGGAGGCAAATAATATGGTAAGCCGCGTTGAACGTGGGGCCTTGGCCGAATGGTTCTGGACCATCGACCGTGTATTTCTTGCCCTTTTCATCCTGTTGATCGGCATCGGTTTCATGCTCTCTTTCGCGGCGTCGCCGGCGGTGGCAGAGCGCATCGGGCTCGAGCCGTTCCACTTCGTCAAGCGTCACGCCTTGTTTCTCGTTCCGGCGATCGCGGCGATGATCGGTATTTCCTTCATGACGCCCCGTCAGGTGAGGCGCACGGCGGTGATCCTGCTGATCGTTTCGCTGGCGATGATGCTTTTCGCGCTGTTCTTCGGTATCGAGGTCAAAGGGTCGCGCCGTTGGGTCAATATCGCGGCGCTGTCGATCCAGCCCTCGGAATTCATGAAACCCGCCTTCGTTGTCGTTTGCGCGTGGCTGTTTGCCGAGCACGCACGCCAACCGGAAATCCCGGGCAATCTCTTTGCCATCATTCTGTTCGGCATCGTCGTCGCGCTGCTCGTCGCCCAGCCGGACCTTGGGCAGACTATCCTGACGACGGCCGTCTGGGGAGGCATGTTCTTCATGGCTGGCATGCCCTGGCTCTGGATCATCGTCCTTGGCGGCCTCGGCGCCGGTGGCTTCGTCGCTGCCTACTATGTCTTCGATCACGTGGCGCAACGCGTCAATAAGTTCATGACCGGTGAAGGCGACACCTTCCAGGTCGACACCGCCAAGCAGGCGATCGTCCATGGTAACTGGTTCGGCGTCGGCCCGGGCGAGGGCGTCGTCAAGCGCATCATCCCGGACGCCCACACCGACTTCATCTTCTCCGTCGCTGCTGAAGAGTTCGGCGTGATCTTCTGCATGGTGCTCGTCTGCATCTTCGCTTTCCTGGTGCTGCGCGGCCTGTCGCATGCCTACAAGGAGAAGAACGACTTCAACCGCTTTGCGGTTGCCGGCCTGGTGCTGCAGATCGGCATTCAGTCGATCATCAACATCGGCGTGAACCTGCAGCTTCTGCCGGCCAAGGGCATGACCCTGCCGCTGATTTCCTACGGCGGTTCGTCGATGACGGCGATCTGCGTGACGGCTGGCTTCATTCTGGCACTGACCCGTCATCGCCCGGAAAAACGTGCGCAGGATCGCAGCCAGTTCCGCGTGACGCACGGTCTGCCCGCGGAGTGACATCGTGGATTTGCCTTTACCCCATCTCGATTTCCCCGCCCATTCTCCGGTCGCTTTTCCAGAAGCGGCGGGCTATGAGGGGGCTTGGTCCGCGCCGATGACGCGGTCGTGGCAACTTCCTATATTAGGGAGATGCCCCGAGTATTGGGGTGTTCGCGGGAGCGAAAATTATGAGTAAAGGCATTGTCCTTCTTGCCGCCGGCGGAACCGGCGGTCACGTATTTCCGGCTGAAGCGCTGGCCTATAAGCTGAAGGAGCGCGGCTATTCCGTGCACCTCGTCACGGACAGCCGTGCCGAGCGGTATGCCGGCAAATTCCCGGCCGACGAGATCCATGTCGTGCCATCGGCGACGATCGGTTCGAAAAACCCGCTGAAGGTTGCTGGCGCCCTGTGGAAGCTTTGGACGGGCATGCGCGCCGCGCGCAAGCTGATCCAGAGAATCAAGCCCGTCTGTGTCGTCGGCTTCGGCGGCTATCCAACAGTTCCGCCGCTGCTCGCTGCGACCCGCATGGGCGTGCCCTCGATGCTGCATGAGCAGAATGCCGTCATGGGCCGCGCCAACAAGATGCTGGCAACGCGGGTGCGTGCGATCGCAGGCGGCTTCCTGTCCGAAGATGGCGCATTTGCGGAGAAGACGGTCACGACGGGCAATCCCGTGCGTCCGGCCGTCATCGAAGCGGCCAAACGGCCCTATGTTCCTTCCGTTCCGGATGAACCATTCAATCTTGTTGTGTTCGGCGGCAGCCAGGGCGCGCAGTATTTCTCCAAGGCGGTTCCGACGGCCATCAGTCTGCTGGAGGAGCCGCTGCGCAAGCGGCTGCGGATCACGCAGCAGGTGCGCCCGGAGGATATGGAGACGGTCAACAGCTGCACCAGAAAGTTGGAGATGGGCGCTGACGTCGCGCCGTTCTTCACCGACATGGCGGAGCGTATCGGCGCTGCTCATCTGGTCCTTTGCCGTTCTGGTGCTTCCACGGTTTCCGAACTCGCCGTGATCGGCCGTCCGGCAATCCTGGTGCCTTATCC
>NZ_JAELUG010000242.1 GCF_016429255.1 Rhizobium sp. ASV8 | reverse complement strand
CCGGATCGTCACCGACAATGACGACCGCAAGTCCGGTCTTCACCCCGGCCTCAGCTTCGAGCCCCGCTGCTGCAACCTTCACCGCCTCGATCACCGAAGCCGCTGCAGCCTTGCCATCGATCACTGTCGTCACGCTGGTCTCCCGATATGAATTCGACGCTAGAGCGCTTCCGCTTTTCCTCGAACCGAGGCAACGCTCATCCCTTATGCTTCACTGCGCAGTCCGAACGGAAAAGCATTGCGCTGCTTTCCTGGACATGCGCCAATCTACAAACCATCAGCCGCACGGAATTGCCTGCCAACGCCCTATGGTGTCTGAAAGCGGTAATTGCAAGGAGAAAACGGCAGCCGCGTCAATCGAGCCCAGCGTGCCTGCGCGCGGCGTATGTTTCGACTTTCGAGCGCAGTTCCGCCAGTTCCTGCCGCACCCGCAGCCATTCGTCGGCCGGGGCGCTTGGGGTCTCTGTATCGCGGAACGGCTCGCCGTCGTCCTCGCGGAGTATCCCAGGCAATTGCGCGGGGAATGGTTCGATCTGGTAGGGAGGAACCGGCACCTGCGCCGCGGCATGACCGATCTCCCGGTCCTCGGCTTCCGCAGCACCGGCCAACCATTTCCGCAGGAAAACAAGACCAAGCGACAGGCCGAGACCCGCCAGGAAGCCGGTCAACTGATTGCTTGCCAGATGATCGTCGATCGGGGCAGCGGCCGCGACGGCCTGCGAAATGACCGTCATGGGAGGCCTGACCTCCGAGGGCGCCAAAGCCGCATTCTGCTGATCGGCATCAAAGCGGCGTTGCGCAGCCGCAACCGCATCTCGCAGCTGCCCGAGCCGGGCGATATCGACATCCGTGCTCTTCTGACTGAGAGCAGTCATTTGTATGGAAAGCGCCCCCTGCTTGTCGAGCGCAGTCTTCAGGGCTGCATCACTGCTGGTGACAAGCCGCTGCAATTGGCCACGAAGATTGGCGGCGAGGTCGTCGACGGTCGCC
Source organism: Rhizobium sp. ASV8 (assembly GCF_016429255.1). GTDB lineage: Bacteria > Pseudomonadota > Alphaproteobacteria > Rhizobiales > Rhizobiaceae > Rhizobium. The sequence goes on along the minus strand of NZ_JAELUG010000242.1, from coordinate 3,033 downwards.
TGCTGTGCAAGCAGGCGCGGATGGCGTGGACCAAGCTGCGTCGCAAGCTGGGCGAGCTGTGACTTGGCCGCACTATAACGGCTGCGCAGATCGTCGAGGCCGGCGGAGGTGAGATCCGCCGGTAGAGCGCCGCTCATCAGGGATGCGGGCGTTGCCGATCTGGCTGCCGCGACATTCGCCCTGGCGGTACGCACCGCCAGATCCGCCGTCTTGATTTCGCTGTCCAGCTGACGTCGTTGATCCTGCAGTGCCAGCGCGGCAGCGATCTTGTCGTCACCGTATTCCGCCTTGAATTCGGCGAGGGCAGCGGTGGCGCGGTCGAGTTCCTTGCGGCTGCGGCCGGTTGCCGTGTCGACTGCATTCGAAGCAGCTGCCGCCTGCACGACGGCGGAGTCATAAATGGTGGCAACCACCAGACGGTTGGCGATATCGGCGGATCTGGCCGGGTCGCCGGAGGTAACGGTGAGCCGCAGGAGGCCGGTCGCATCGTCAATACCGACGGCAACGCTCTTGCGAAGGGTTGCTTGTGCGCGGGACGGCGCATCCGATGCGCCACCATTGCCGGACAGGAGCTCCATGGCAACGCCGAGGGCGCCGGCACGAGTGCCGGTGAATTCTGGATCGCGGTCGAGCCTCAACCGGGCGACCACATCGGACAGCGCCGAAGGAGCAACTGCACGCCTTGCCGCGATATTCAACACGGACTGACGTGCCCTTCCCTCGCCTTCCGCATGCAAAAATGCCTGAGAGACATAGAGCGGCGGCGGCGCGAGCAATGTCGGTATGGCCGCACCGGCCAGTGCCGTTGCCATGATGAAACCGAGGGAACCGATGCCGAGAGACCAATTACGGCGGCGAGGCAGAGCGACAGGGAAACCCGTCTCGGGTTCGCCATCAAGCAGGTCCGGCACGAATTCCAGCAGGTCTGGCACGGGCTCCGGCTTAACGGCGGGCTCATCATTCCCGTAACGATGGCCCAGGATGCTGCCAATCTGCTCGGTCAGTGGCTGAACCTGCGGCATTTCCTCAGCCTGCGGTGCCTTCCTGCCCGATACGGGATAGGGATCGCCGTTCAGCCTTCGGCGAAGGATCGCACGCAGCTCCGCATCGCGCGGATCATCGGAATTGGCGGCGCGCAAATCGGCACGGCCGTAAACGTCCTCATCACGGTCTGGTGACGCATGTTCGCCCGACCTGCGCGAAAGCTCGAAGGTTTCGGCATCGTCGGCGTATAATCCGGTCCTGGGTTTGCTCTCAAACATGGCGGGTCATCTCACGCGCTTGGCCTCGCGACCAATGCAAATGTTAACCCACTCTAAACTTTCATAGCAAAGAAAGGGTTAACGCCCGCGTGTGAGGAGCTAGAGCATGCCGCGCAAAGTGTGCAGCGGTTCTGCGGCTGCGACATGCGTGAAATCAAAGAGCTAAAGCGCGTGAAGCGAATCTTAGAGATCGCGACGCGCTTTAGCTTGCCAGTTTATTGGGGGGCATGAGGCGCGGCCTCGTCTGCTGCGTCTCCGTGCGGCCGATCCGCTCCTTGCGGCCGAACTGATGCCTGATGACCTGATAAAGGAAGAGCGGCACGCCCAGCATATAGCGCCGCCAGAGCCTGTTCGGCTCCAGGACCAGGCGGAACAGCCACTCGCTGCGCAACGCACGCACCAAAGCCGGCGCACGCGGGACTGTGCCGGAAACGAAATCGAAGAGTGCGCCTACAGTCAGAACCAGCCGCGCGTGCTGCGGCCCGATATGTTCGGCCACCCACTTTTCCTGCAGTGGCGTACCCATGCCGACGATCAGGATATCGATCTTCTGCCGGCTGATTTCTGCCGTGACCGCATTGCTTTTCTCCGGATCGAAGAAGCCATCGGAAATGACGGTGAATTCGTGCCAAGGCGCATGCTGCCGCAGCTCTTCGGCTGCCTTTTCGACCACCGAACGGCGGCCGCCGAGCAAGCCGATGCGCTTCGGCCGCTCCATGAAGGTCAACAATGCCGGAACGAAATCCGTACCATTCAGATTGGCCGGAAAGGGTTCGCCATGCGCAACGCGAGAGGCGATATCGAGGCCCACGCCATCGGGAAGGACGAGATTGCGCTCCAGAACCTCGCGGTAGTTGCCATCGCGCAGCATCACCAGCATGTTATGGGCGTTGACGAAGGAGATCGACGTCTGACCGACGGGCAAGGATGCGAGTTCGTTGACGAAGGTCAACGCATCTTCCCAATCAAGATCACAAACCGGCAGATCAAAGATCATACGGCGCGACGCAACGACGGCAAAATCAGCAACCTGGTTCAATCCAACAACCTCCTGCCGGCGTCATCGACATGAAAGACACCGGTATTGCAAGGCCCTGTCCCTTCGCCAATCATCGGCGCGGCAACGATAGGGGCATTGCTGGAGGTTGCTTATAGCAAAGCAATCCCAAGCTTCCGTTAGGACAAAAAGCAGCAATTGCTTGAAATCATCAATGCCTTGTTAAGCATGTCAATGGTCGCAAACGGCTGGTGGCCGCTCCGCCAGGGAACAGCCTCACCTGCTGATCAAGGAAACTATTCGGCCGAAACCTTGGTCGTTGCCGCATCCGGCACGATTTTTACCGGCTTGACCGTCCTCTTGCCGATGCTTTCCCCGCCATGGGTTTCTTCCTTGGAGAGGTAGTCGAGCTGTTCGATCAGGACCTCGGCGACATAATCACCGCCGAGCCGCTCGTTCATCCGCTTCTTCAGATCGCTGCGGAAAGCCGCGACGTCGAAATTCTGTGTGTGGGAGATATCAATCGCATTGTTGCCGACAAGCAGCGAAAAAAGCTCGTCGGTGGTCAACTCAGGCAAGGGTATCTGCAACGCAGTCGCCTTGCCCTTCTCCATCATGAAGGAGATACGCGTCAGGAAATAGCCGGTCACCTGGCCGTTGGCGATAACGGGGACATTGATCGATTCGCCCTTGACCAGTTCCTGTTGCGCCTTCTTGGCGTCGTCAGGGCTGATCACGGGCGCCGTCGCCGTCTGCACCGAAAAATAGACCGAA
>NZ_JAELUG010000241.1 GCF_016429255.1 Rhizobium sp. ASV8 | reverse complement strand
GATCCTCGATCATTCCAACCATCTGAAGGATTACGGCCTCGTTCTCGAAGGCAAGGTAAGTGCTGATGTGAAGGCGGTCGTCGCCCGCTCGCGCGGCGTTTCCGCCCGCCTCAACACCGGCGTCGGCTTTCTGATGAAGAAGAACAAGGTCGACGTCATCTGGGGCGAAGCCAAGATTACCAAGCCCGGCGAGATCGTCGTCAGCAAGTCGACCAAGCCGGTCGTCGAGCCGCAGCATCCGGTGCCGAAGAACGTCAAGGGCGAGGGCACCTACACCGCCAAGCACATTATCGTCGCGACCGGTGCCCGTCCGCGCGCTCTGCCCGGCATCGAGCCGGATGGCAAGCTGATCTGGACCTATTTCGAGGCGCTGAAGCCGGACTTCCTGCCCAAGTCGCTGCTCGTCATGGGCTCGGGCGCGATCGGCATCGAATTCGCAAGCTTCTATCGCTCGATGGGCGTCGATGTCACCGTCGTCGAAGTCATGCCGACGATCATGCCGGTCGAAGATGCCGAAGTCTCGGGCATCGCCCGCAAGCAGCTTGAGAAGCGCGGCCTGAAGATCTTCACCAAGGCGAAGGTCATCAAGGTCGACAAGGCTGCCAACAGCATCACCGCCCACGTCGAAACCGAAGATGGCAAGGTTCAGCAGATCGTTGCCGACCGCATGATCTCGGCCGTCGGGGTCCAGGGCAACATCGAAAACCTCGGTCTCGAGGCGCTCGGCGTGAAGACTGACCGCGGCTGCGTCGTCATCGACGGCTACGGCAAGACCAACGTGCCGGGCATCTACGCGATCGGCGACGTTGCCGGTCCGCCGATGCTGGCGCACAAGGCCGAGCATGAGGGCGTCGTCTGCATCGAGAAGATCGCCGGCCTGCCGAATGTTCACCCGACGGACAAGAGCAAGGTCCCGGGCTGCACTTATTGCCACCCGCAGGTCGCCTCCGTCGGCCTGACCGAAGCCAAGGCCAAGGAACTCGGTCGCGATATCCGCGTGGGCCGTTTCTCTTTCGTTGCCAACGGCAAGGCGATTGCGCTGGGCGAGGATCAAGGCCTCTGCAAGGTGATCTTCGATAAGAAGACGGGCGAGCTCCTGGGCGCGCACATGGTCGGCGCCGAGGTTACCGAACTCATCCAGGGCTTCGTCGTCGCGATGAACCTGGAGACGACGGAAGAAGAGCTGATGCACACGATCTTCCCGCATCCGACCGTTTCGGAGACGATGAAGGAAGCTGTGCTCGACGCCTATGGCAGGGTTCTGAACGCTTGATAATTTCCTGCCATGCCCTTTATCCAAGGGGTGGAAAACAGGAAAGGAAATCAACATGTCTATAGCTGCGCAGGGTTGGGTCGTCTTTCTTCTTATCGGTCTGGTCGCGGGGTTTCTCGCGAGCCTGATCGTCGGTGGCGGCGGCCTCATCGGTTGCCTGCTGAGCGGCGTGATCGGCGCTTTTGTGGGCGGTTTCCTGTTCAATTACTTCGGGATTTCGCTCGGCATTGAAAACGCGCTTGTCGTGGAGATCATCCATGCCACTGTGGGCGCGATCGTCGTGGTGCTGCTGGCGAGATTGATCGTCTAGCAGTTCATCGGTAAGAGGCACACGGCGTTCCAAAGGATCATCCTGAGGGCGCTTGGAACGAGGGTTTGATGGAAAGCGTAGGTTGGCTGGGTCTGATCATCATCGGCGGTCTTGCGGGTTGGCTCGCTGGCAAGCTGATGGATGCGCGCTATGGGATCATTCTCAACATTATCCTCGGTATTGCCGGTTCGGTGGTCGCGGCAGGGCTTTTGGTGGCCCTGCATGTCGGCGTACCTGGCGGCCGGCTCGGCTTTTTCATCACCGGTTTCATCGGTGCATGCATTCTGATATTCCTCGCCAAAGTCGCACGGCGATGAAGGGCCGCAAGTAGCGGCGGAAAGTAGACGTTTCATGGTCACCATTCTCGACACGATCAATCCAGAAGCCAAGCGCGTACGACACCCGGAGAAGGCGCATCGGCCGGATACCGAAGTCTTGCGCAAGCCGGACTGGATCCGCGTCAAGGCGCCGACCTCAAAGGGCTATGCCGAAACCCGCTCGATCGTGAAGGAGCACAAACTCGTCACGGTTTGCGAGGAGGCCGGTTGCCCGAACATCGGCGAGTGCTGGGACAAGAAGCACGCCACCTTCATGATCATGGGCGAGATCTGTACGCGCGCCTGCGCCTTCTGCAATGTCTCCACTGGTAAGCCGAACGCGCTCGACATGGCCGAGCCGGAAAACGTCGCGAAGGCCGTCAAGGAGATGGGCCTCAGCCACGTCGTCATCACCTCGGTCGACCGTGACGACCTGGAAGATGGCGGTGCGGAGCATTTCGAGAAGGTCATCTGGGCGATCCGCGCCGCTTCGCCGGGTACCACCATCGAAATCCTGACGCCGGACTTCCTGAAGAAGCCGGGCGCTCTGGAGCGGGTCGTCGCCGCCAAGCCCGACGTTTTCAACCACAATATGGAAACCGTGCCCGGCAATTACCTGAAGGTACGTCCCGGCGCGCGCTATTTCCATTCGGTTCGCCTGCTGCAGCGGGTGAAGGAACTGGACCCCACGATGTTCACCAAGTCGGGTATTATGGTGGGCCTCGGCGAAGAGCGTAATGAAGTCCTGCAGCTGATGGATGACCTGCGCACTGCCGACGTCGACTTCCTGACCATCGGCCAGTATCTGCAGCCGACGCGCAAGCATCATCAGGTCATGAGCTTCGTGACTCCGGAAGAGTTCAAGTCCTACGAGACTGTGGCTTACACCAAAGGCTTCCTCATGGTGTCTTCGAGCCCGCTGACGCGCTCCTCGCATCATGCCGGCGACGATTTCGAGCGTCTGCGTGCCGCTCGCGCCAAGAAGCTGCTGCTGGCAGCGGAGTAAGCCGAAAACCATCCAGCTTTATCTTTCGAACGAACCGCGGCGATTGTGCCGCGGTTTTTTGTTCGCGCCGTCATCTCTTCGTCATGTGAGCGGCTTAGGGAACACGCCGCCGTTTGTCACCGGTATCGGCGCTTTAGATTCGATCATGGAGCTGGACCGTGGAGCAGATCGTCGCGCCGCAAGCGCTTTCCCATGCCGTCGAAATAGATGAGGCCGCAGGCATCCTGCAGAAGGCGGAGCGTGTCCTTGTTATCGGTTGCTCGGGCACCGGCAAGAGCACCTTGGCGCAGGCGATCGCATCTTTGCGCGGCCTTGCCTACGTGTCGATGGATCGGGATATCTTCTGGCTGCCGGGCTGGCAGTTGCGGCCGCGCGCGGACTCCATCGCGCTGATCGAGCAGGCAGTGGCAGGGCCGCGTTGGGTCATGGATGGCAACAGCCCGGGAACATTGCCGTTGCGGCTGCCACGCGCAGATATCGCCATTTGGCGAAGGCCGCCGCGGCACATTGCGCTGAGGGGTGTCATTTCCCGCTGGCTGCGCTACCGAGGCCGGTCTCGGCCGGAAATGGCGCCTGGATGTCCGGAACGCCTTGATTGGAAATTTCTACGTTACATCTGGACATTCGAGCGCAATGAGGCGCCGCAGTTTCGGGACATGCTTGAGCGACACGGCGGCAATGTGCCTGTCGTGACCTTGATATCCTATCGTGACGGCGAAGAACTGCTTTCACGTCTCCGAAGCAAGATCTGAGAGGCTGCAATGGATCAGCTGACGATACCTGCATTGCAGAGCGAGGTACACGACCTCTCCGAAGCGGCCGATCATATCCGCAGGGCGAACCGTATACTCGTCATGGGTTGCTCCGGGGGCGGCAAATCGACCCTGTCGCAGCAGATCGCCGCTCGTTTCGGCCTCGCCTATGTCTCCATCGATCGCGACGTCCTGTGGCTACCCGGCTGGGTGGAGCGCGGCAAGCAAGAGCAGCGCGCTATCATCGTCGCCAAGGTTCAGGAAGAGAGATGGATCCTGGATGGTACAAATCCATCGACATTCGATGTGCGCCTGCCACGCGCCGATTTCGTCATCTGGGTGCGGATGCCACGTCTGCTATGCATCTGGGGTGCTATCTC
>NZ_JAELUG010000240.1 GCF_016429255.1 Rhizobium sp. ASV8 | reverse complement strand
GTACTGAGACGAGGTGGTCCGGCCGATCCCCGTTGCAGTTGGTCGCGGTCCCCACAGCGTAGTATGAACCCCGCCCGATAGGCGAAATTCGACTTGTTGCTTCAGTGGAAACGCGAGGCTCAGGTCCAAGCTTGCAAGCCCCATCACACCATTGTCGCGTTGCGTGCCTCCTGGCACCTCTATCGCTGCAACTTGAGGAAGAACGAGAGTTTGGCTAGTCGTTGATCTCGCGCCAAAATAAGCGATGCCAGCCATACCGGACATTTCAACGACGAATGGCGCTTGCGGCCGGAAACGCCCCTGGAAGCCAATAGTGGGACCGCCGGATTCCGTGTTGAAACTCCCCGCCTCGTTCAATCCCACAACCGGTATGGCCCCGCTTGGTGCACCCTGGCTTAGATCGAAGGCAAGTCCGCTGCCAAAATGCTCCTTGGCGCTTCGATAGGTCGCCCCAATTCTGAGCGCAAAGGCATCGTCGGGAGCTAATGGCTTCGAGAACCAGATCGACTGGGTATAACCAGTTACATGGACGAAACTCCATGCATGTACCGTACCAGGCCCCGCTTCATTTGCCCCCGCAAATAGAAGGCCGTTACTGTCGCCAAAGGCACCATAGGCCGCAGCACTCGGTGTTGAGCCGTTGGTAAGCACTGCCGCAAAAGCGGCGCCCAAGGCCGTTTTGCTTACGGCATATTGTGTCACTGAATTTGGGCCAGTTGGGGAAAATGCGGAGGAGAAGATCGAGGCTGGGCTACCTGCTCGATCGACAAAGGTCACGCTGCTGGCCGCAGTCGCTCCCGACGGGTCCGTCAGATAATTAAGATCGATTTCACCGGGGCTTGGTGAACCGACCTCAAGAATGAACGGACTGTTGGCGAGTGTGCTTGTGGAGGAGGAGTGGCCCGAAACATCGAAACGCGTTCCGCTCCAGGAAAAGGTAAAGGCGCCGGGCTCCTTCGACAACGGCATGCCCGCTGAAATACCATATTCAGACCCGAATGCGGTCAGGCTCTGCTGGGCAATCGTCGGCGTTCCCATCGAAACTGCCGGAAACGAAAGTCGCTGCCAATCGAGATCAAATTGACCTTCGACAAACCCTTGGTCCTGCGCGCAAGCCTGCATTGAATAAAGGGCCACCGGCGCAAGCAGGCAAGGCAAACAAAGCAATCCTCGCAAGCTAGCTATACGCGTCTGAGCCCCCGTGCCAAAGGAATAAAAGGAATCGCTGCATTAGCGTAACACAAAAGGCTGATGTGCAACACGACTTCTGGGAAGTCACTCCGATGTCAGCAAAGCTCTCCGGAGGAAGTCGCCTCTGGCAGGAAACGGCGCGAATACATGGTCGGCTCTGCTGGCGATGTTGCCCTTTAGCTTCTAGATCTCGGCTGCGCCCGGCATCAGTTTGTTTCAACTATCTGAGGGGAAAACTCGACATTCTCCTCTCGCGATCTCCACATACGCTTCCTTTACGACCAATGTAACAACGCCCATAGAATCCCATGGTCGACCTCTACGTCTTCACATCGGCCGGTCTTGTCTACCAGATGGCGTCGACATTCGCAGGAAACGAGCGCGGCATCATTGCCAACGTCGCACTCGCTGGGCGCCTGACATATTCAACTGCATCACACGCTATATCCACACAAAGAGTTCGCCTGCAAACATCTTCCTATTCGAGCAGCTATTCCAAATGTCATCGTGGTGTGTCTGAGCTTCGTCTGCTGCTTCAGAACTTCTTGGCTGCGGCGAGTTTAGCGCCGACGGATTTCTGTCCATCGCCCTCGATGTTGAGGAGCATGCTGGCATCGAGCATCCAGAAGTTCTGTGTCTGCAGGCTCATGCCCACCGTGACGGCCGCGAAGGCGCCGGAGCCATCGAGCCCGGAGAAGCCGCCGATCACCCCGAGCTTCGGCGTCACCTTCGCACCGTTCTCCAGCTGGAACGACCGGGCGATCTCGGCGCCGAGGCTGACGCGGAACTGTTCCGCATCAAAACCATCGATCGTGATCGCATCGCCCGCGCCGTTCTTGACCGTGTAGTTGCTGACCGTCTCCGAGAAGTAGATCATCCGCAGCTTCGGCGACAGCGTCGTCTCCTCGTCGAGGTTCCATTGCCCCTCGATCGACGTATCCGCCATCCAGCGCGTCGTCTTGAAGCTGCCGTCCCAGAACTGGGTATTGATGGTGTTGTTCGAGCCGCCATAGCGCAGGCTGCCGTTCCAGAACACGCCCTTGCCAAGCTCGAGCGAGGCATAGGGGCCGGCAAGCCAGCCATTGCCCGTCAGGTTCGCGTCCTGATCCGTCGGATCGGTCATCCGGTCGTAATGGAAGGAAATTCCGATCAGCGCCTTGTCGGAGAGCAGGTAGTCCGCCCCCATGCTTATCATGGCAAAGCTGCCCCACTTGCTGGTGCTGTCCTTGCGGTTCTTGTCGTCATGGGCAAGGAAGGCACCGCCGATCCAGACGTTGAACGGCGCCGAGGCCGCCTCCGCATCGCCGCTTGCCGCCCGCATCTGCGACAGGCTGGTCGCAAAGCTGAGCGTCATGCCCTCCTGCGACGGCGTCATGCGCGCCGCGACCGGATCCGTCGCCTTTTCCATCTGCCGACGCTGCAGCAGGCCGGGAACCTCGATCGTGTTGGCGATCATGTTCTGGCGCGACTGCACGAAGCCGCGCACGAGACTGTCGATATCCTCGGCAACCTTGCCGGCATCATAACTGATCCGATAGGTGACCGTGCCGGTGTTGGAGATGCCGAGCGCACTGGTGAGCCGATAACCGACGCGCACCTGGCCGGAATAGGCCGGGTTCGGCGTATATTGCAGGTACCAGCCGACCGGAGCGCTCATGGGGCCAGCGGCAGCCAGCTGCCCCTGGATGATCGTCGCGGTGCCGGCATTGGCGGGCTCGACGAAGGTCAGGCCGGCCGAGGTGAACGGGCCACCCGTCGCACCGCGATTGAGATAGACGTCCGCAGGCGTCGAGCCGGCCGGCACGTCGATCACCTGGTCGGGCACGGTGACGGCACGGGCTGCGACCTTCAGCGTATAGGACGCCGTTGCCGTTGCGCCATTGCCGTCACGCACCTGGATGGCGAAGCTGTAATCGCCTTGGCTGCCGGCGGCGAGCGGACCGTTGAGCTGACCTGTCGAGATGTTCAGCACCATGCCGTCCGGCAGGCTGCCGGAGGCAAGGCTGTAGATCTTCGCAGCCGTACCGCCCGCTGCCGAGATCTGCTGGCTATAGGCCTCGCCCGCCATGGCCTGCGTCAGCGCCCCGCCCGGTGGCGTGAACACAAAGCTGGTCGGCGGCGGCGAGATGGCCAGCGTATAGGCGGCCGACGTCATGGCATTGTTGGCATCGGTGGCGCTGATCGAGAAGCTGTAGCTGCCAGCCGAGGTCGGCGTGCCGGTGATCGCGCCGGTCGCATGGTTGAGCGTCAGGCCAGCCGGCAGGGTGCCGGTCGCGGCATAGCCATAGGGGCTGGTTCCGCCCGAAGCGGTCACCGTCTGGCTATAGGCGGCATTCATCTGGCCGGCCGGCAATGCGCCGGCGGCCGGCGAGAAGGCAAGTGTCGGGGCGGTGACGGTCAGCGTCACGGTCGCCGGCGCGGATGTGCCTGTGGCGTTGGTCGCCGTATAGGTAAAGCCGTCAGGACCGGAATAGCCTGGTGCCGGCGTATAGCTGACCGACGTGCCCGACACGATCGCCGTGCCATGCGCCGGGTTCGAGGCGATGGCGACCGATGCGGCCGCACCGCCTGACAGGTTCAGCGTGATCGGATTGGCCGAGGAATTCGCCGCAACCGTCGCCGTCGCCGCACCGGCAACCGGCGCCTGGATATTGGTCGAGAGCGTATAGGCATGCGAGGCGGTGAAGGGTGCGCCGGTGCCCGTCGAGCTGTCGGTTGCGGTGATGGTGAAGGAGAACGAACCCGATGCCGTCGGCGTGCCGGAGACAACACCAGCCGACGACAGCGAAAGCCCGGCAGGAAGCGCACCCGCCGTCACCGCATAGCTGTAGGGAGACGTGCCGCCCGATGCCGTCAATGTCTCGCTATAGGCACTGGCAACCGTTGCTGCCGGCAGCGTCGGTGTCGCAGGCGCGATCGCAATCGTCGGGGCGCCGATAGTGAGACTATAG
>NZ_JAELUG010000023.1 GCF_016429255.1 Rhizobium sp. ASV8 | reverse complement strand
GTGCCAAGGAGGCCGTCTACAAAGCCAGCTATCCGCTTGATGGCATTGTCCTTGGCTACGAGCACATTGCCGTCGATCTCAAGGCCCGCAATGCTGTTACCGTCAACGGCCGCAAAGCGTGGTTTTCATACTGCCTTTCCCCACGGATCGTCGTTCTTGCCAACGTACCACTGTCGTAGCGGGGCCGACCATCACTCAATTCCCGATGTCATGACCTGGCGGTACTGGGATGGTATCATCGCCAAGACCTTGAATAGGATCGGAGGGACTTGAAACCCGGTTTGAGAAGCTGCCGCCCGGCGCGGAGAGGTTGAACTATTGGACTGGCAAAGATTGCGCCCAAATTTCGCCTTATGGTTTTATTTCAATGATGATGCTCGCTGACGCAATTGCTTGTTCCTATGCATGGATCCTGGATCGTCAGCGAACGAGACGAACGACGGCGCTATCGCCGGATCAGCTATCCCAAATTGGAAAACGATCATGACCGAGCAACCAACTTCGGCCTCAGAAATCTCCCTGCGCCGCGTTACCATGGCAACCGTCAGCGATGTCTGCGACTTGAGTCTGACGCTCACCGCAGTCCAGCGCGACAAGGTTGCCGACAACAGCGTCTCCATCGCTGAAGCGCATTTTTCAGAAAATGCCTGGTTCCGCGCAATCTACGCGGATGACACACCGGTGGGCTTCGTGATGCTGCATATCGGTTCCGACTACGATGTCATCGATTGCCCAGGCGCTTTCCTTTGGCGCTTCATGATCGCAGGACCTTATCAGCGCATGGGTTTCGGCGAAAAGGCGATCGCGCTCGTCGCGCGTGAGATGAGAGCGCGCGGGTTTGCAGAATTGTTCACCTGTTATGTCGTCGGCGAAGGCAGTCCCGAGGGTTTCTACAAGCGTCTCGGCTTCGTGCCGACAGGCGAGGTCTTTGAAGACGAGATCGAACTGGTATTGAAATTCACGGCTTGAGCAGCTCTGTGACTTCTATCGTCGAGATGATCGGCCAGGGAGCGGCCACACCGACCGCTGCATCGAAGCATAAGGTCCCGTTGGATGGGCACGTCCTCGCCTGAAGGCGAGAGATCCATAAACTGCACATCGCGAAGATGTTATGTGCAACAAATTGGTTGCACCTCATGTCTTCGCGATGTTATGCTGGCTCCAAGCGTTACCCAAACGGAGACACTTCAGCATGTTTGGCCGCATTGAGAAGCAGGTCGTGCTGCGCGCGCCGATCGAGCGCGTCTGGCATGCCATCACTGACGTCGAGGAATTTTCACAATGGTTCGGCGTGAAGCTGAACGAGCCCTTTGTCCCTGGCCGGGCGATAACCGGCACTTTCGAGGGAGGATTCGACGAAGCTGCTTTGCGGCAATATCAGGCCTCCTTGGGCCTTGAGCCCACCGGCATCAAGCAGATGCCGCAAAATGCGGTCTTCTGCACCGTCGAACAGATGGAAGCACCGCGATCCTTCAGCTTCCGCTGGATCCCTTACGGCATCGATATCGACTGCGATCCGGCAAAGGAAACGCCGACCTTGGTCGAATTTCGACTGGAACCCGTGACGGACGGGACACGCCTGACGATTACCGAATCCGGGTTCGAGGGCATCCCGCTCCACAGAAGGCAGCGTGCTTTCCTGATGAACGACGGAGGCTGGGCCGCCCAGGCCGAAAACCTGAAGCGCCATGTCGAACGGGGGTGAGCGCGAACTCGCCGATGTTTTCGCCGCCTTGGGGGATACCACGCGGCTGGCCCTCGTCATGCATCTTCTCGCCGTCGGCGCGCTGTCGGCAACCAACCTGGCTGAGGGACAGTCGATCAGCCGGCAGGCGATCGTCAAGCATCTGCAGGTGCTCGAAGCAGCAGCCCTGGTAACGCATCAGCGCCACGGCAGAGAGGTGCTCTATACGCTCGACGCAAGCCGTATCGCGGAGGCGCGCGCGTTCCTCGATGCGATTTCAGCCGGCTGGGACCGTGCGCTCGGTCGGCTCCAATCGCTCGTCGAGCCGACATAAGACCGCGCTCCTTGGCCACGGGGGCTCAATCACACGCTAATAGAAGGGAATCGACCTTGAAGGACATCCTTACCTTTCTCATGTTTTCGGGCGAAAACCATGGCCACGCGAAAGCGGCAATCGATTTTTACGTCTCGCTCTTTCCGCGATCGGGCATCGAACGGCTTGAGCTCTACGGCGCCGGCGAGGGCCAGCCCGAAGGCACCGTCAAGACCGCATGGTTCACCCTGAACGGGCGCCGCTACATGGCGATCGATAGCGACGGGCCCCATGCCTTTAATTTCACGCCGTCGATGTCGCTTTTCGTCGAATGCGAGACGGAAGAGGAAATCGACCGCCTGCATAAGGCCTTGTCCGAGGGCGGGCAGGAGCTGATGCCGCTCGGCGATTATGGCTTCAGTCGCCGTTTCTGCTGGGTGAACGATCGCTATGGCGTTTCCTGGCAGATCAATCTCGCCTGAAAAGTCGCGTGAAACCGCCGGCCGGGCTCGCGTTGCAAGGCCGTCACTCAATATTGACCCCATGTGGCGCGACGTCGCAAGCTAATCGCTGCATGAAATACGGCACCTGTCGTATATATTCAGAATTGTCCTCTGCCTATTCTGAGTTGCCGAACATTCGCGCGCAGCGAGACAGCGCGACCTCCGGATAACGGCTGGAAGTGAACCTCGCCATTGAGGTTCGGAGAATAGTTTCGGGCGTGGGGATCCAATGAAAATCATATCGGTCGGCCGTCGAATGATGGCCTGTCTATTCCTATCTATGGCCTTGGCACAGCCCGCATGGTCCCAAAGCAAGCCGCAGGACTATGAGACCAAGGAATTCTGGGCCTCCTGGGGCCTGCCGATGATCAGCGCCCAATATGCGTATATGCTCGGGGTCGACGGTAGCGGTGTGCTTGTCGGTGTAGTCGACAGCGGTATGGCGCCGGGCATCCGCGAATTACAGGGGCAGGTCATCGGCGGATATGATTATGTCACGCAATCACCCAATCTAATCGATGCCAATGGCCATGGCACAGCCGTAGCTTCGATCATCGCCGCAAGACGCGACGGTATTGGTATCGAAGGCGTCGCGCCCGGCGCAAAAATCATCAGCGCGCGTATCCTCGACGAGGACGGCACTATGGCCATCGACGATCCCATCGTTGGTAAGGCGTGGTCCGATCTCATGGATCGCGGCGTGCGCATCGTGAACAACAGCTGGGGCCTGTCGGACGCCATTACCAGCGCTACGACTCGGGATATAGAAAACTACATGCCCAACATGCTCTCCGCTGCACGGCAAACGGTCGGACGTGGCGGACTCATGATTTTCGCTACCGCCAACGAGGGAATGAACCAGCCCAACATCGACTCCGGCCTGCCCTGGTTGTTTCCTGAATTGGAACGCGGTTGGCTGGCAGTTACGGCGGTGGACTGGGATGGGCAACTGGCATCTTACGCCAATGCCTGCGGCGTGGCGAAGAACTGGTGCCTTGCCGCCCCCGGCGGAGATGTGTACGGCTTGAAGGTAGCCACGCCGGATGGCGGCTATGCGCTTGATATCGGTACGTCCTTCGCCGCTCCACATGTTGCGGGAACCGCCGCGCTGGTGTGGCAGATGTTTCCCTATATGACCACGGACCAGGTGCGACAGGTATTGCTCGGAACAGCAACCGACATCGGCCCTCCTGGCGTGGATGACTATTATGGCTACGGTCTGTTGAGCGCAGGACGGGCAGTGCGAGGCCCTGGCCGGTTCGACTGGGGCGATTTCCATGTCGTTCAGCCGAGCGGACTAAGCAATTGGGACAACAATATCACCGGCGCGGGCGGCCTGATCAAATCGGGTGCGGGCACACTCGTCCTCTATGGCGACAGCACATACACCGGCGCCACCCGCGTCGATGGCGGCATGCTCGCAATTCAAGGCAGTATCAGATCTCCCCTGCGCGTCGACGCAGGAGGTGCAGTCGCCGGCATTGGCATCGTTTACGGCACGGTCGACAACGGCGGCATGATGGTCCCTGGCGTCTACAATCGGCGCGGCACCTTGACCGTCGATGGAGACTATCGCCAGCAAGCCGGCGCCACTCTCATCGCCAGTATCGACCCGTCCGGCAACCGCAACAATCTCGCCGTAACCGGCACGGCCTCCATTAACGGCGGCACCTTGACCGCGGATCTTCTGCCCGGCCTCTATCGTCACGATATTGCCGGCACGATCCTGACGGCCGGCAGCATTGCAGGACGATTCGATGGCATCGCCGGCCCCGAAACCGCCTTTCTGAAAACCGAACTCGGCTATCGGGCCGGCGAGGTCGATTTGACCGTCCGGCGGTTGCCGTTCGACGATGCCAGCGTCGCCGATACAAACAATCAGCGAGCGGTTGCCCGCGTTCTGGAACGCAACCTGAACAGCTCCGACGGCTACATGCTGGAAGCGGCTGCGGCATTGCAAACATCAGCCGTCGCAACGGCCCGTACTGGGCTTGCCGATCTGTCCGGCGAGATCCATGCATCGGCCAAGACAGCCATGATCGAAGATAGCCGCTTTCTTCGCGAAGCCGCCGCCAATCGCATCCGCGCGGCCTTTGGTGATGCTGATGCCTTGTTCGCACCGGTCTTCACCTACGGCAGGGGTGGAGCAAAGGCGACCGATGCAAGCTCGGATGAGGGGCTCGCGGTTTGGGGCTATGGCTACGGCGCCTGGAGTTCGATCGACGGTGACGGCAACGCGGCGAAACTGTCGTATTCGACCGGCGGCTTGCTGATCGGTGCCGATGCGAGCGTCGCAGATAGCGGGCGGCTCGGCATTATCGCAGGCTACGGCAGCAGCAGCTTTGAGGTTGATGCGCGATCCTCTTCCGGTTCCAGCAACGTCTACCATCTCGGCCTTTATGGCGGCAGCGCGTGGGATACGGCCGGCGGGCAGCTTGCCCTCCGTGGCGGGCTTGCCTACAGCTGGAGCGATATCGACATCCGTCGCGCGATTGCCATACCAGGCTTCTCGGACAGCCTGAGGGCCAGCTACGGCGCGGGAACCTTCCAGTTCTTCGGCGAGGCAGGCTATCGCTTCGAAATCGACGGTACCTCCTTCGAGCCCTACGCTGGGCTGACCCACATCAAACTCGATACCAACGACTTTGACGAAGCCGGCCGCACCACCATGCTTTCGGCAAAGGAGCAGATGACCGAAATGACGTTTGCGACCCTGGGGCTGAGAACGGCGGCCAATTTCGACATCGGCAGTCTTCCGACAGTAGCGCGCGGAACGCTCGGCTGGCGCCACGCATTCGGCGACACTATGCCCGTCTCGACCAATAGCTTCACATCGGGTGCCGGCTTCGACGTCGCGGGAGTTCCCATCGCCAGAAATGTCGGTATCGTGGAAGCAGGCCTCGATTTCCGTCTCGCCAAAAACACGACATTCGGCGTCTCCTATAGCGGCCAGGTTGCGGCATCCGCGCAGCAACACGGGTTCAATGCCAAACTCAGCATCGGGTTCTGAGCGGCCGCCGGCAAAGTCTTCATATCGGGAGCCGGCTCCAGGAATTTTCCCAAGCCGGAAGCCTTTGCGGCCGACTACAGCGTCGGCCCGATAATCGGAATCGATTTTCGGAAAGCCTGATGCGTAGATTCAAACAGATAGAGCGACCTCTGTGCTTCCAAAGGGAAGCACGGCGCTCTGGAGTGCAGGGCGGGTGCAGACGAGGACGAACCTGCGATAGACGAAGGTCCGCAGCTTGTTTCTCAGATTTGCGTTCTTCCGCTGCGCCTTCGCGATGGGTGCATGCGACTGCAATTGAACCTCCGCAAAGCCCGCAGCTTCCAAAATCGGCGCAAGCGCCTCTGCGCGCAGGCCGTCACCGAAGGGCAGCGCCTTCATGATACGCGCATGGCGGCTGCTGAGCGCGCCGTCGTAATTTCCGTCGACACCGCAAATGCGGTCGATCAGCGCAATCAGCATCGTGGCGATCCGGCCGCTCGGTTTCGGCTGCGCCCAATCACCGTCGAAAATCACCAGGCGTCCGCCGGGTCTCAGCAGCCGGAACCATTCCTTCAGCGTCTCTTCCGGCCGCGTCAGCGTCCAGACGAGGTGGCGACAAACGATTGCGTCATAGGTCTCATCCGGCTCCATCGTGTGTTCGGCATCGGCCAGCAGGAAACGAAGGCGCGGCTTGCCCGCATGTTTCCTGCGCGCGACGGCAAGCATCGCCTCAGAAAAATCCAACGCGGTCACGTCATGGCCGAGATCGTGGATAAGCTGCGTTACCTCGCCTGTGCCGCAGGCAAGCTCCAGGACCTGCTTTGGCTGCGGGCCGAGAGCCATGCGAATTGGCTTTTGCCAGGCATCAGCTTCAGCACCGGGAGCGATCTTGTGACCGAAGGCAAGGTCGAAAGTCTCCGATCGTTTCGACCAATAATCGCGAATTTCTTCCTTGAGATCGAAATTTGCGCCGTCCATGAGGTCAGCCTGCCATATATTGAATGTTGCAGCGGCCATGAACCGACGACTTCTGGACATGCGCACGCACGCCAAAAACCCGCTCGATCAGCTCCTGTGTCAGCACCTCTTCCGGCGAGCCGGCGGCAACGACTTGCCCTTCCTGCAAGACCGCCAGGCTATCGCAGAACATCGCCGCCAGATTGAGATCATGCAGTGCGACGACCGACGTGACGTCAAGCTTCGAAATCAGGCCCAGTATCTCAAGCTGGTGTTGGATATCCAGGTGGTTTGTCGGCTCGTCGAGCAGCAATTCGCTGGGGGTCTGCGCAAGTGCTCTGGCGATATGAACACGCTGACGCTCGCCGCCGGACAATGTCTGCCATAGCTGGCCCGCCCGATCCTGCATGCCGACACGGGCCAGCGCGGCGAGGACCGCTGCGTCATCCAGGGCGCCCCATGAGGAAAGCGGCCCGCGGTGTGGTGTACGGCCAAGACGGACAACATCGATAACCGTCACCTGCATATCCGTGTTCGCCTGCTGCTCCACCAACGCGATGCGGCGGGCGATATCGCCGCGGGAAATTGAGGCGATGTCGTCACCACCGAGCCGGATGACGCCACTCTTCACTTTTCGCAGCCGGCAGATCAACCGCAATAGGCTGGACTTGCCGGAACCGTTCGGCCCGAGCAGGCCGAGCACCTTGCCCTTTTCCACCGCGAGGCTGATGCCATTGACAATGAGCGTATTGCCGGCGGCGAAGGTGACGTTGTCGACCGCGATACTCATGCCGTCCTCCGGGCGCGATAAAGAATGATGGCGAAGGCGGGAGCGCCGAACAAAGCAGTCACGACGCCAATCGGCAGGATCTGCTGGGGAATGATGATCCGGGAAACAATATCGGCAGCAACCATGAAGATCGCGCCGCCGAGCGCGGACGCTGGCAATAGCCGGTCATGATTGGGGCCGACCATGAAACGGGCTGCATGCGGAATGACGAGCCCGACAAAGCCGATCGAGCCGACGATGCTGACAACCGCCGCCGTCATGAAAGCCGTCGTTCCCAGAAGCACGATCTGTGCGCGGCGCACGGCGATGCCGAGCGAAGCCGCCGCGTCGGTTCCGAAAACGAAAGCGTCGAGCACGCGGACATGCGCCATGCAGACCACGAAGCCGATAATGGCGATCGGCCCAGAGAGATAGACATCCGGCCAGCGCACGCCGCTCATCGAGCCGAGAAGCCAGAACATGACGCCCCTTGCCTGCTCGGCATTCGCCGACGTGGTCACGATATAGGAGGTCAGTGCATTGAAAAGCTGCGAACCGGCGACACCACACAGGATGATGCGCTCACTTGTTCCACCGACACCGGCTGCGAGCAGGCCGACGAACAGGAAGGCGGCAACCGCGCCGATGAAGGCGCCGCTGGAAAGCCCCAGAACCCCGTAGCCGAGCCCGAGGATCATGATGCAAACCGCGCCCGTGGAGGCGCCGGCGGAAATGCCGAGAACATAGGGTTCTGCGAGCGGATTGCGCAGCAAGGCCTGTAGTATCACGCCGCTCAGCGCCAACGATGCCCCGGCGCTTGCCGCGACGAGCGCGCGGCTTAGGCGATAGTCCCAGACGATGCCCTGATGTATCCGGCTAAGCTCGAAATCCGTTCCGAACAGCCGGTTCGACACGGCCTTTGCCGTCGTCGACAGCGGGATGGAAATCTCGCCGATCGAGACCGCAAGGCTGATCATGAAGGCCAACAGGAGGAATGCAGCCGTGGTGAGCGCCAATAGCGCCCACCGGTCTCGCCGCTCTGCGATCAGACGCATATTTACTGCGCCAGACCAAAGGACTTGATGCCCTTGGCCAATATCTCAATGCCGTCGATGGTCCGGATGGTCGGGTTCATCGATTGCGCGTCCATCATCACGAAGTGCTTGTTCTTGACGGCGTCGAGCTGGCTAGTGACCGGGTCTTTCTCGAGGAAGGCGAGCTTGACCTTCGGATCGTCAGCCGCGTAGCGGCGGCGATCCATCGTCGCGATGACGATCACCGCAGGGTTGGCCTGTGCGATGGTTTCCCACCCGACCAGCGGCCATTCCTCTTCCGTCGTCACGACATTCTTCGCCCCGAGCGTTTTCAGGATATAGGCCGGAGCGCTGTTCTTGCCGGCGATATAGGCATCGCCGCTGACTTCCTTGCTGGAGAACCAGAACACGATCGGAAGATCCTTAGCCTTTGCGCCGGCGATCGATGCGACAGCATCCGCCTCGCGCTTCTTCAGATCGGCGACCAGGGCGTCGCCGCGATCCTTGACGTCGAAGATCTGCGCGAGTTCGTTGATCTCCTGATAGACGAGATCCATCGTAAACAGCTCCTTGCGTACACCGTCACCGCCATCGGTATTGACCTTGGCGACACAATCGGTTGGCGCAACATAAGTGTTGATGTCGAGCTTGGAGAATTGGTCCCGCTTGCCGACGGAGCCCTGCGTGCCGACATGCCATTCGAACTCGGCAGCCACAAGATCCGGCTCCTTGCCGACAACGGATTCGAAGCTTGGGTCATTGTCGGCAAGCCGGGCGATCTTGCTATTGGCCTCGGCATACTGCGGCAGCACCGGACCGACCCATACCGCGGTTCCAGCGATCTTGTCGGCAAGGCCGAGCGAGAACAGGATCTCGGTCATGCCCTGGCCAATGGATACAATCTTGGCGGGCGCCTTCTGGAAGGTGACCTGCTGGCCACAATTGTTGATGGTGAGCGGATACTGGGTTGCAGCAAAGCCGGAAGCGGCAAACCCGGTAAGCCCAAGTGCAAATGTTATGGTCGTCAAAAAATGGCGCATGAAAGGTCTCGATCGGAATGGAAATCTGGCGGCGTCAGCGCAATCGCGCTCAGGCAGACCGCAGCCGGTTAAAGAGATCCCAATCAAGGTCGAAAAACGCCCGATAATGTCGAAGGCTCAGGTCAATCATTCTCTGTCCTTTCCGAGCATCCCCGCCCGGTTGATTGGATCGTGATCGACGGCAGGTCTCCTGGCTCGCGGATATCTGACGATCATCTGCCTTCCCGCGATTGTGGTCGCAGTGGCACGGCCTCAAGCCTTCGGAGATGAACGGAACGCTGTTCACACCCGGATGATCGGCAATCCGCTTACAGTTGCGGGGGCAGCCACGGTCTAGGTCCCTTTTGGGTCGTCCTCACCGTGTTCCCTATTAATCCCCGCGGAGTCTTCCTTGGGG
Organism: Rhizobium sp. ASV8; assembly: GCF_016429255.1. Taxonomy (GTDB): domain Bacteria; phylum Pseudomonadota; class Alphaproteobacteria; order Rhizobiales; family Rhizobiaceae; genus Rhizobium. The sequence continues at coordinate 56,428 of NZ_JAELUG010000023.1, read as the reverse complement.
AACCGTCGCGTCCAGTTAAGCCGGGCGATCAGTTCCGTCAAGAAGACAGCGGTAGAAACAAGGATGCGAACGCGACACGGCGGAGTTGGCGGAACGTCCGCGAAGGGCGCCGAGCTACAAGTCGCTATGCGGTTTCCGCGAGTTCGACGCGGTTTCTTCCGCCCGCCTTTGCGCGGTAAAGCGCTTTGTCGGCGGCTTCGAGAACATACTTGAAATCCGTCGATGGCTCGAACGAGCAGGCGATGCCGATGCTGGCCGTGACATGGACAGTCTCCTGCCCGAACATCAGGACCGTTGTCTCGATATCGTTGCGGATCTTCTCGGCAACAATGCCAGCGGCCCGCATGTCCGTATTCGGCAACAGCACGACGATTTCCTCGCCGCCATAGCGGGCGGCTATGTCGGTCTTGCGCACCGTCCGACGGATCACGTCCGCAACCCGTGCCAGGACCGTATCGCCGAAGGTGTGGCCCCAATTGTCGTTGATTTTCTTAAAATGATCGATGTCGAGCATGATGATCGAAAAGGGAACCCGCCGCATCCCGGCTTCCTTGCTGCAGCGATCACCTTCCCGCTGCAGGACACGACGGTTCGGCAGCTGCGTCAGAGGATCGAGCGTGGCTTCGTTTTCGAGAGCGCGCTGAATACCGATGCGATAGCTTTCCTTCTCAAGCAGGTCCGCCAGCAACATGACGCCGAGGATGTTGACGATCGTCACCGGCAGCGTCGCCGAGATCAGAAGTTCTCGCGCGACCGACCATGGCAGGAAAACGAGTACGACAAGAGATGTCGTCGTCGCAAGGCCGAACAGAGCCGAGCGTCTCCATCCGGTGCCGGTCAACTGTCGCGGCAAGAGTGTCAAAACATATCCTGCTGTCGCCACGATCAAAATGCCGGCAACCCCACTCACGGCACCCAGGCCGCCAACCAGATAGCGAAACACGGCCATCATGAACGCCGCAACAACGGTGCCGACGATGCCGCCATAGATCGGGGTGAGAACGAGCAGGATCGAACGTCCGTCCTGAATGACGCCGGGCATGAATCGAATGGGATCGCCCATCGACAGAATACCGCCAAGACCGAAGAGCAGTCCGACGGCGACAGATTTCAGAATGCCGCGCTCGATGGTCCGGGTGACCCAAGAATAGGCATAGACGATGATCGCCACCTGCCCCAGAACACGCACCAGGGATGGCAAATGCGCTTGAATTTCCATCAACGTACCCGATCCTCGTGCGGAGCCATTTCGAATAGCCCGGCCTGGCCATAGCCGAGGTCGGAGTGAAATACCAAGCAATCTCTGCGGGATGGTTTATCAAGCCTGCCGCCTGTGGAAAACGCGGTTGCGTCACACGAATTGTGGATCATTGCGATGAGGTCACCTTCAAGTCGACCCCAAAGGTCAGGGATTTTCGTGAGATGCAACGCATAGGAGAAACAAGGCGCTCGCAAAGACGATCGAAGGATTGGCAAATCCGGATGGATTGTACCGGTGGACGCGTGTCATCCACCATGCCTATCTGGAGCTTCAGGCTGGACGGTCAAGCACTTCGGGTACAATTAAACTACCGCAAACCACCATCCATGTCTGACGGTATGCGGCGGGATCGCGGAGAAATCGAGGACGCCTCCGATCGACCTGCGGTCAGTGCTTTTATTAGTTTCCTCTGCTACAGTTCGCATGGCAGTGTAGCGATCGCAGACTCAGGGACAGTCGGTCGAACTGGCGACGATGAGGTCGAGGGGCGTGGTGGCGCATCTTTTTAGCCTCGCATTGTTTTTGTGTGAGCGTTCGGGGCTTGAGTTGTCGGGGTTTGAGCCTCGAGAGTTTGATATGGAGAGGGCTGTATGTTGCGAACGCTTCGTGTTGTGATTGGCATTGTGATCGTGGCGGCATTGGGTGTTCTGCTATGGTTTGCGACGAAGCCGCCGCCATTGATCGTCCAGGGTGAGGTGTCGGCCAATCGGGTCGATATCAGCCCTCGGGTTTCGGGGCGTGTCACCAAGCTCAACGCGGACGTCGGCGACAATGTTGAGCGCGGCGCTGTGATCGCCGAGCTCGAAAGCCCGCAGCTGACCGCCGCCCTTCACATGTCCGAGGCGGCGCTGTCGGTCGCCGAGGCCGATCTCGTCAGGGTCAACAGCACCCGGCCGGAGACGATCGCGGCACGCCAGGCCGAACTGGCCGCGGCGGACGCCGACGTAAAACTCTATCAGGAGGATGCCGGCCGCCAGGGCAGGCTGATCACAACGGGCGCATCGACGCAGGCGCGCGTCGACGAAACGGCCCGCAACCTCGAAGCCGCCATCCGCAAGCGCGAGTCGGCCGAGGCCAATCTGCAGCTGGCCGTCGCCGGTGCGAGCAAGGAGGAGAAGGCTCTCGCCGCAGCGCAGGTCGAGCAGGCGAAGGCCTCGCTTGGCCAGCAGCAGACCAACGTCCATGAGCTGACCATCATCGCGCCGATTTCCGGCCAGGTGACGACGCGCGTCGCAGAGCTCGGCGAGAACTTTTCCGCAGGCGCCCCGATCTTCTCGCTGATCGACCTGCAGAATCCATGGTTCACCTTCAATCTGCGCGAGGATCTGCTGAGGGGCCTGAAGGTCGGCGACGGTTTCGACGTCACCGTGCCCGCGCTCGGCGAGGACAGGATCCCAGTGAAGGTGACCATGATCAATGCCCAGGGGCAATATGCCACCTGGCGAGCGACGCGGGCGACCGGCGATTTCGATCTGCGCACCTTCGAGGTGCGGGCAACGCCTGCAAAGCCAATACAAGGCCTGCGTCCCGGCATGAGCGTCATTGCATCCTGGCCGCCGGCAGGGCACTGAGATGATGGCGAAAGGGCGGTTGCGCCCCGGTTTCCTGACAGTCTTCAGACGGGAATTCGATCATTTCCGCCGCCGCCCGTTCCTGCTGTTCCTAACGACCGTGCTGCCGCTGCTGCTCATGGCCGTGCTTGCCGCTGTCTTCAGCGCCGGCCTTGCCACGAAGCTGCCGATCGCCGTGCTTGATCTCGACAACACCGATCTTTCAAGGACGATCATCAGGACGGTCGACGCCACGCCGGATGCGGCCGTCGCCCGCAACGTCTCCGATCTCTCGGAAGGACGCCAGCTGATCCTGTCGGGTGCTGTCCACGGGCTTTTGATGCTGCCGCGCAACCTCGAGCGCGACGTCTTTTCCGGGCGCCGCCCCGAGGTCGTCTTCTTCTACAATACCCAAACGATGACGACGGGCAATCTGACGCTGCGCGGCGTCAGCGCCGCCGTCCAGACCATCGCCGCCGGTATCAGGCTGTCGTTACGCACCTCGCAGGGCCAGCCTCTCGACGAGGCCGAAGAGCAGCTGGCGCCGATCCCGGTGCAGGTCAATCCGCTGTTCAACCCGACGCTCAACTATGCGCATTTCCTGCTCGCCGCCCTTTTGCCGAGCGTGCTGCAGGTCATCATCGTCACCACCATGGCCTATGCCGTCGGGCTCGATGTCGAAACCAGCCATCGGCTGCGCATCCTGAGGCGCCTCGGCGGCGGATTGTGGCCGGCGATGGCGGGGAAGATCCTCCCCTATACGCTGCTGTTCCTCGTGGTGCTCGGCATTGCAGACTGGGTTCTCTTCCGCTTTCTGGGCATGCCGCTGCGCGGCGACCGCTATCTGCTGCTGACCTGCGGCATCCTGTTCGTGCTGGCCAACCAGCTTATCGGCACGCTGCTGGCGCTGCTGCTGAAGCCGATGGCCAATGCCATCAGCATCGGCACTCTTTTGATGGCGCCCGCCTTCGGCTTCATGGGGATCGGCTTTCCTAGGATCGGCATGAATGCCTTTGCCTATTCCTGGGGTGAGATCATTCCCGGCACCTGGTACATGACGGCGCGCATCGATCAGACGCTGCGCGGAACGCCGCTCTATCTGTCCCTGAAGCCGGTTGCTGTGCTGCTGTTCATGGTGGTGCTGCTGGCGGGCCTGACGGCCTTGCGGCTGGAGGTGATGCGGGCGCGGCGGCAACGCGAGCGCGAGCAGCCGATCGCACCTGAACCGAACACGTCTGGGAGAGCGGCAGGATGAAGGATATGCTGACGATCTGCCGCATCGAACTGAAGCGCGTGCTGACCCTGAAGCCGGCCTTTTCCGTGCTTGTGGTCGCCGCCATCATCTATGCCGTCCTTTATCCGCAGCCCTATCGCACCGAAGCCCTGCGCGACGTGCCGATCGCCGTCGTCGATCTCGACGGCACGGACAGCAGCCGGGATCTTGCCCGTCGCATCGATGCATCGCCCGATGTCGCCGTCGGCGGCGTCTTTCCCGATCGGCCAAATGCAGAGCGCGAGGTCTATGCCCGCAACCTCTCCGGCCTCCTCGTCATTCCCAAGGACTTCGAGCGGGACCTGCTGCACAATCGCCAGTCGCCGATCGCGCTCTATGCCGACGCCAGCTATTTCCTGATCTATCAGCGTATCTCCGGCGGTGTCTCCGCCGTCGCAAAGACCATGGGTGCCAGCATCGAGACCGCGCGGCTGGTCGCCGCCGATGTCGATCCCCGCATGGCTGCTGCCGCCGCCGACCCGATGCCGCTCACCGCCGTGCCGCTGTTTAATCCGCAGGGCGGGTACGCGACCTATATCCTGCCCGCCGCCTTCATCCTGATCATGCAGCAGACGCTGCTCATCGGCGTCGGCCTGCTCGGCACCTACACGAACGATGCCATCCGCACCGGGCCTGCGGCCTCGATCGGGCCGGTGGCCGTCGTCATGGGAAAGCTGCTCGCCTATCTGATCATGGAGGCCGTCATCGCGCCTTTCTATCTGATCGTCATTCCCTATCTTTACAACATCCCCCGCCTTGGCACGCCGCTGTCGATCTTCATCTTCGCCCTACCCTTCGTGCTCTCGGTCAGCGCGCTTGGCCTGGTCATCGCCAGCCTGTTCCGCAGCCCGCTGACGGTGCAGCTCGTCTCCGCAGCCCTCGGTATCCCCTTCCTGTTCCTCGCCGGCTTCTCCTGGCCGACCGAGGCGATCCCGCCCTTCCTCACCGACGTCGCCACCATCCTGCCCAGCACTTCCGCCATCAACGGCATCGTCGCAACCGCACAGCTCGGTGCCCCCCTACACGACCTGAGATACCCATTCCTCACCCTCTGGATCCTCGCAGCCCTCTACACAGCAATCGCAATCATCCTCGAAAGCCGAAGCAAAGGCCGGCTCGCTCAGAATGCATGACGACGGTACGCAGCCGGCTTTGACACGGCTGCCGGAGTTGAGAGTGAGGGGTTAAATCCGGCGACAGGAATTGCCGGGGACGAATTTCGGTGTCAGCACGAAATCCTGCGGCGGCTCGACTGCGCCTTGAGGGCTGGTGATGCGGTGCATGAGACGTCTTGCGATGATACCGCCGAGCGCCAATGTATCCTGCACTACCATGGTGATGCGTGGCGTGATGACCGAGCTCCATTGCACATTGTCGATCATGGCGAGCGAGATATCCTCGGGACAGCGAAAGCCCAGTTCCTGCATGGCCTGCAGGGCCGAAAGCGCAACCGTATTGTTGGCGCCCAAAATCGCGGTCGGGCGCTCCGGCTGGATGAGCAGACGCATCGCCGCCTCATAACCGGCCGTGCGGGTGAACTGTCCATCCACGACGAAGTTGGGATTAACCTCTATACCGGCATTTGCCATCGTATCGGTAAATCCCCGATAGCGTTCCGTCGCGGTGTGCATATGGCTCGGGCCGGTGATGAAGGCGATGCGCCTGTGACCAAGCTGGAGGAGATGCTCCGTCAGCATCGCGCCGGCCAGGTGGTTGTCGGAACCGACGAAATCGCGTTCGATGCCGGCAACCTTCTGGTCGAAGCAGACAATCGGCACATTCAGGCCGGCGACGAAGTCGAGATAATTCTGGTCGTGCCCAGAGGGCGCAAGCGCCAGGCCTGCGGCCTTGAGGCCGATCAGATGCTCGACCATCGCTCGCTCGCGATCCGTCTTGCCCGAGGAGTCCGTGACGACAACAAAGTGTTCGTGATCGAGTGCATAATTCTCCAGCTCACGCCGGATATCCCCGAAAAACGGATTACCGACATTTCCGACCACGAAGCCGATCATGCGGCTGCGACCGCGCGCCAGGCTTTGAGCAAGCGGATCGGCAACGAAGCCCACGGTGGCAATCGCCTGCCGGATTTTCTCCAATGTCTTCTGGCTGACACGCGCCGGATTGCTTAGAGCCAGCGACACCGTCGAAACGGATACGTCAGCGAGTTTGGCGACGTCGCGAATAGTTGCCATGAATTTTTCGAACCGTTTCTATCGCCGATGACCTTCCGGTTGAAGGTATTTCTTTCGATGAATCTTCGACGTAAATCTAGCATTTGCTGGCTACTAAGCAATATGCCGAAAGAGGTTTCAACAGCGAGCTTGACATATAGGGTGATCGATTCAATGATAGAAATCGAACCGGTTCGATTGAGCCGCAAATCCTGGGAGGATAGTGTGAGCGACGCAGCGATCAGTGGCGGCCAGAATGTGGCCGATGGCAAGGCATGGTTTGGACGTGACCGCTTCGGCATGTTCATCCACTTCGGACTTTACGCCCTCGGCGCACGCCATGAATGGCTGAAAAACCGCGAGGAATTCACCACCGAGGCCTATCAGAAGTATTTCGACAACTTCGATCCCGATCTTTACGACGCCCGCGAATGGGCGCGCCGCGCGCGCCAGGCCGGCATGAAATATGTCGTTCTCACAGCAAAGCACCATGAAGGTTTCTGCCTTTGGGACAGCAAGGTGACCGACTACAAGGTCACCAATACGCCTTACGGCAAGGATCTGATCGGCCCTTACGTCGAAGCGCTTCGCGCCGAAGGCTTGAAGGTCGGCTTCTACTACTCCCTGCTCGACTGGCATCATCCGGACTTCCCGATCGACGCGCATCATCCGCAGCGCAATCATCCGGACGCGGCCAAACTCAATGAGGGCCGCGACGTCAGGCGCTATGCCAAATACATGCGCGATCAGGTGACCGAACTCCTGACGAACTTCGGCAAGATCGATGTCATCTGGTTCGATTTCAGCTATCCCCGCCGCGTCTACAAGGGCCTACCCGGTAAGGGCCGCGCCGAATGGGAAAGCGACGACCTGATGAAGCTGGTGCGTCAGTTGCAGCCGGACATCATTGTCGGCGACCGTCTCGATCTGCCGCGCGACGCCGACCACATGCCGGATCTGGTGACGCCGGAACAATATACCCCGCGCGTCGCTCCGACCGTCGCCGGTCTGCCGGTGCGCTGGGAGGCCTGCCACACCTTCAGTGGCTCCTGGGGCTATTACCGCGACGAGACAAGCTGGAAGGACGCCGGCCAACTCATCAACATCCTTATCGATACGGTTTCGCTCGGCGGCAACCTTCTCATGAATGTCGGCCCGACCGGCCGTGGCACCTTCGATGCCCGCGCCATCACCGCACTCGACACCTATGGCGAATGGATGCGGCTGAACGGCCGCGCGATCTACGGCGCCGGCCCCTCCGCCTACAAGGCGCCGAGCGGCTGCCGCTTCACCCAGAAGGGCAATCGGCTCTATCTGCACATCCAGACCTGGCCGTTCCGCCACATCCACATCGAGGGATTGGGGCGCAAGGTGAAGTACGCACAGTTCCTGCACGATGCCAGCGAGCTTCATTGGCTCGACCCGGATGCCGAGGTCGATTCCAATATCGGCGTCGCCGTCGGCGAAGGCATCCTGACGCTTGAACTGCCAGTTCTGAAGCCCGACGTCGTGACGCCGGTCATCGAGCTGACCCTGAAAGACTGAAGGAGATAGCAGAGCCCAGCCCCGGTGCCATCATGAGCCGCGAAGCCGAACTCATAGCCGCGATGACCCCTCTGATCGCCGATCTGGCGGAAGACGGCAGTGGCGCCGTCGCCCTTGCCGGCTCGCGTGGCAGGGGACGGTCGGATGCGCAATCGGATTTCGATTTTCGCGTCTATGCCGACGCCTATCGGGGGCCGGAGGTTCGCCAAACAGCAGCGTGGCGGCGTTTCGATGCCGCGCTGCGAGGCTGGCAGACCGAGGGTATTCGAATGGATGGAGTCTGGATGCGGCGCTACGCCGGCGTCCAACGCGATCTGGACTCCTGGCTTGCCGGTATCGTCGTGCCTAAAAGCTTCGAATGGACGATCTGGGGCTACCATCTGCCGACGGACCTTGCGAGCCAGCAGATCATCGCCGATCCACGTGGTCTGTTGGCTGGCTGGAAGCGACAGCTGGCGCAATATCCGGAAGCGCTGAGAGCCTCGGTGCTCAGCCAATACATGGATATTCTGCGCTACTGGGCCAAGGATTATCACTATGAAAGCAAGGTCGTTCGCCGCGATCTCGTCTTTCTGGTCGGGCTGACGGGCAAGCTTGCCAATGCCATCCTGCAGACCGTCTTTGCCTTCAACCGGGTCTATTTTCCGGGTGATGGCTGGAATTTACCCATGGCAGCCGAACTCGAACGACTGCCGCCAGACTTCCTCCAGCGCATGACCGCCATTCTGGAGCCGGGGCAGGATCCGGATATCTGGCGGCGCCAGCGAACGGAATTGATCGGCCTCATTGCCGACCTGGAGGCGATGATCGCGGCCTGAACGGGCCGCAAGACCAAACCGGAGGGGAGCGTCCGGAGTGTGATGAACATCACTGCAACCAAAGTCATTCAGGAGGAGGAACCATCATGAAGCGCTCATTGATTTTCGCCGCCGCCCTTGCGGCGAGTTCGCTATCCGGCATCGGCGCGCAGGCGCAGGATGCTCCTGTGACCCTGACCTGGCAGATGTGGGGAGCGCCGAACGACGCGGAGCTCTGGCAGCAGCTGGCGGACCTGGTCACGCAGCAATATCCCGACATCAAGGTCAAGCTGCAGCTCTCCGGCTGGACGGACTATTGGACGCGCCTGCCGGTCCTGGCGGCTTCGGGAGAAGTTGCCGATATCGTCTCGATGCAGTCGATGCGCATACCGAATTTCTACTCTATCCTGACACCGCTCGACGACTATGTGAAAAAGAGCGACGTAAAGATCGCCGACTTCGAAACGTCGATTGTGGCCGGGCTGTCCCGTGATGGTAAACTCTATGCCCTGCCCTATGACGTCGGCCCGTGGATGGTCTTCTACAACCGCGACAAATTCACCGCCGCCGGGCTGAAAGAACCCGCCAAGGATTGGACCTTCGACGACTTCAAGGCCGACGCCAAGGCGCTGACCAAGGATGGAACCTATGGTTACGGCACCCAGGCCTTCGATTTCATTGCAGGCCCCGTCGCGCTCGGTGCCGACTATTTCAATGCCGATAACGAATTCGACCTCACCAATGCCGGATTTGTCGATGCGTTCAGCAAATATGCCGATCTCACCTCCAAGGACAAACTCTCGCCCGTCTTTGCTTCCGCCGCCGACGCCTCTGCCGCAAGCGGCCGCTTCGCCTCCGGCAATGTCGCCATGTATATCGACGGCCCATGGTCGTTGATTACCGGGCAAGCCAACGTCAATTTCAAGATCGGCATCGCGCCGCTGCCGCGCGGAACGGGACCCTCGCGTTTCCTCACCGCCGGTTCCGGCTGGGGCATTTCCGCCACCAGCCAGCACAAGGATGCCGCCTTCAAGGCGTTACAGGTGCTGACTGGTCCGAAGGCAGCCGAAATCCTCGGCGCGGCCGGACGCGCGCTGCCGGCACGGCTCGCACAGCAGACGTCCTGGTATGACGGCGCTGCCAAGAATGTCGCCGGTACGCGCGACACACTGGAATATATGTTCGCCCATACCACACCGTTCCGTATCAACGAGAAATGGAACCAGCTCGAGAATCTGGTGATGCAATATGTACCGCTGGCGCTGACGGGAGACTCCAAACCCGCAGGCGTGCTCAGCGACATTCAGAGCCAGCTTCCATAGACCGGGCATCTCGCCGGCCTGCGGCCGGGCTCACTTGCTCGACCGCAGCGCCATCGCCGGAAAGGAGAGGCCCATGATGCTGGGCAAACATACCGATATGATTGCAAGATCAAGGCCACATTCGCGCAAATGGTTCAGAGGCGAGGGATGGACCGCCTTGTTCTTCCTGCTGCCTAGCTTGATCGGCATCGTCCTGTTCCTCGTCCTGCCCATCCTTGCTTCGATCGCGCTCAGCTTCACCAATTGGCAGCTGCTCGGCACGCCGCGCTTCATCGGCCTTTCCAACTATGTGCGCCTGTTTACGGCCGACCCGCAATTCTGGACGGTCATGCGCAACACGATCTTCTTCACCGTCGAATATCTGGTGCTGAACATCATCGTCTCGCTCGGCCTGGCGACCTGGATCTCAAGCCTGAAGATCGGACAGCGCTGGTTCCGCGTGATCTTCTTTCTTCCGACCTTCACCCCGCTCATCGCCGTTGCCATGGTCTGGATGCTGATCTTCACGAGCGGCGGTCTTTTCGACAGCTTGATGGCTGCTCTGTCGATACCCTTTGCAGGCATTCTCAACGATCGCACGCTCGCGATGCAGGCGGTCGTTCTGACATCGCTCTGGGCCGGTGTCGGCTATAATACGGTTCTCTTCAACGCCGCTCTCGACATGGTGCCGGCAACCTATCTGGAGGCCGCACGCATCGATGGCGCGACGGCCTGGGACCGTTTCTGGAAAATCCGCCTGCCGCTGATCTCGCCGACACTGTTCTTCGGCACAGTCATGACGGCGATCACCTCGTTGCAGGTCTTCGACCAGATTTTCGTCATGACCAAGGGCGGCCCGGGATCGTCGACCGCGACGCTCGGCTACGCCATCTACCAACGCGGCTTTCAGAACTTCCAGATGGGCTATGCCTCATCGATCGCCTGGGTGATGTTCGCACTGATCATGGTGCTGACTGCCCTGCAATTCTGGTTCCAGCGCAAATGGGTTCACTATGACGCTTAAATCCGAAGCCAAAGCGCGCCGGAAGCTGGCGCTTGACGTCATCAATCACCTGGCAATCGCGCTCGTCGCAATCGCCTTCCTGTTTCCCTTCTTCTGGATGGTTTCGAACGCGGTACGCTCGAATGCCGAGGTAACGGCAATACCGGTACGCATTCTCCCCGAGGTCTTCGAATGGGGCAATTTTGCCGCCGCCTGGACCCGGCTGCCCTTCGGCCGCTTCTTCCTCAACAGCGCCGTCATCGCCGTCTGCGTGACGGCGATCACCGTCGTCGTTTCCTGTCTCTCCGGCTATGCCTTCGCGCGGCTGAAATTCAGAGGACGCGACACGCTGCTGCTCGGTTACATCGGCACGCTGATGGTGCCGCCGCTGATGCTCATCATTCCGCTGTTTCTGATCGTCAACAAACTTGGCCTCGTCAACACCTTTCCCGGCGTGATCCTGCCTGTCTCCTTCGGCACCTTCGGCGCATTCCTGATGCGGCAGTTCTTCCTCTCCATTCCCATGGAGCTGGAGGAAGCAGCAAGGATCGACGGCGCCTCGCGCCTGCGCATCCTCATCAGCATCATCGTGCCGCTGTCCATGCCAGCGATCGGCCTTCTATCGCTCTTCACCTTCATCGGGCAGTGGAACAACTTCCTCTGGCCGCTGATCGTCATGACAGGTGCCGACAATGCCACCCTGCCCGTCGGCCTCACCCTGTTCCAGACGCAACAGGGCACGCAGTGGAACTACCTGATGGCGGGCGCCACCCTTTCCATGCTTCCAGGGATTTTCCTCGCGATCATCCTGCAGAAGCTCATCTACAACAGCATCGCCCTCAATGCGGGCATGGGCGGGCGCTGAAGCACCGGCCGACACTTTCGGGAGAGATCCATGGCGAAATTGACCATTCGCAACGCCATCAAACGCTACGGCGCACTCGAAGTGCTGCATGGCGTCTCAGTCGCAGCACAGGATGGCGAATTCGTCGTGCTCGTCGGACCTTCTGGCTGCGGCAAATCCACCTTGCTGCGCATGATTGCTGGGCTTGAAAGCATCAGCGACGGCGAGATCGAAATCGGCGATCGTATCGTCAACGATCTCGAACCCAATGAGCGGGATATCGCCATGGTGTTTCAGTCCTATGCGCTCTATCCGCACATGACCGTGCGTGACAACATGGCTTTTTCGCTGAAGCTTGCTCGCCGCAGCCGCCAGGAGATCGAGCAGAAGGTCAACGATGCCGCCGCGATCCTCGATCTCGCCGCTCTTCTCGACCGCTATCCCCGGCAATTGTCCGGCGGGCAGCGCCAGCGCGTGGCGATGGGGCGCGCCATCGTTCGCAACCCCGCCGTCTTCCTCTTCGACGAGCCGCTGTCCAATCTCGATGCAAAACTGCGGGTACAGATGCGTACCGAGATCAAGACACTTCACCAGCGGTTGGGAACCACCATGGTCTATGTGACGCACGACCAGATGGAGGCCATGACCATGGCCGACCGCATCGTCGTCATGCGCGGCGGCCATATCGAACAGATCGGCTCGCCGCTTGATATCTACGACGCACCGACCAACAGCTTCGTCGCCGGCTTTATCGGATCGCCTTCGATGAACTTCATAGACGGCATCGTAACCGACCGAAACGGAACTCTTGGACTGGAGGACGCGGAGAACCTGCATTGGCCGCTGCCGGAAAGCGCCCGCCGCCATCTGGGACGACCCCTCCAGCTCGGCATCCGCCCGGAACATATTGCCATCGACGACGCTGGCGTGCAGGCCAAGGTGATCATCATCGAGCCAACGGGTTCGGAGACGCATCTGCAATTGCAGGCCGGCGGTCAATCGATCGTGGCTGCCGTCAGGGATCGCCCGCCCGTATCAGCCGGTCAGCCGATCCAGCTCAGGATCGATCCGGCAAAAACGCATCTGTTCGATCCATCGAACGGAGAGCGTTTGCATTGACCGCGGAGCTTCACTGCTGGCCCAACCGCCGCGGATAAAATCTTCTATCGGCACGGCTTTTGGGTTTCAAAACCTAGTCACGGCTCGGACTCCGCTTTAAAGACAGGGCACGGTTTGCTTAGCCTGGAGAGAAAGCTGATGAGCCAAGAAGGCCAGAAGACGATTGCCACCTGGTATGTGGATCCGGACGCCGAGGACAGAATGTCGGATGGCCATGCGCCGATCTGGAGACATCTGATCGACCTGATCGTCGAGCGCGATCTCTCCGCCAAGAGCGTGGTCGATTTCGGCTGCAATCAGGGAGGTCTTCTGCGTCATCTCTATGCGATCAGACCCTTTCACAAAGCCCTTGGCATCGACATCGCAGAGCACTCGATTGCCAAGGCCGAAGCCTTCAAGGGCAATCTGCCGGTCCAGCATGCCGTGGGTGGAACGCTCGATGGCTGGGTGGAAGAGTTCGATCTCGCGATCAGCCACGAGGTCATCTATCTCGTCGAGGATATCGATGCGCACGCCGCGGATATCTGGACGGCGTTGAAGCCCGGCGGCGTCTATTATGCCGTCACCGGCTGCCATACGGACAATCCGCTTTGGCCGAAGTGGCGCGATCTCGTTGCCAAGCGCACGAACACCGTCGTACAGGATCGCTCGATTTCCGATTACGGTCGTGCCTTTGCCAAGGCAGGCTTCGCAGTCTCCGGCCGCAAGCTTGAGTATGACGGCTTCATACCCTTCGTCGAAGATGGCTGGACGCCCGACTTCGCAGATGCGCTCGACTACTACACGCAGACCAAGATCGTCTTCCGGCTCGTCAAGCCACTGGCTGGTTGAGCCGCGTCAGCTCGACATCGAAATGCGGCGGCGCGTCGGGACTCACTTGGACAAACCGCCCTTTCACCCGAAAGGTCTTTTCGATCAGCCCGCTTTCGGCGAGCGCTCTCGGCTCGCCGTCGAAGCGAAGTTCGCCCTTTTCCAGCAGCGAGATGCGATCGCTGACGGCAATCGCCTGATTGATATCGTGGATCGCCATGATGACGGTGACACCCCTCTCCCGGCTCAAGCGATGGACGAGATCGAGCACCTCGACCTGATAGCCGATATCGAGGAACGAGGTCGGCTCGTCGAGCAGCAATATGCCGGCTTCCTGCGCAAGTGCTGCGGAGATCCAGGCCCGCTGCCGCTCGCCGCCGGAAAGTTCCCGCAGCGTTCGGTCGGCAAGGCTTGAGAGCCCCGTACTTTCCAGCGCCCAATCAATCGCCTCTTCATCCCGGCGATCATAGCTGCGGAACAGTCCGACATGGGCGAAGCGACCCTGCCGCACCAACTGCGCAATCGTCATCTCATCGGGTGCCGACGGTTGCTGCGGCAGGAAGGCGAGCTTCTTGGCGATCGCGCGCCGCGACATGGTTGCGACCGAGCCCCCTTTGATCGTCACCTGTCCCTCCGCCGGAGCAATCAGGCCGGCAAGCGCCTGTAGGGCGGTGCTCTTGCCCGATCCGTTCGGGCCGATCAGCGCCCGGATTTCGCCTGGCTTCATGGAAAGGCTGAAGTCGTCGAGAGCTTTGCGACGACCATAGAAAACGGAGAGTTGCGAACAGGAAAGCGGCATGGCGATCTCAGGGGATTCTTCTCAGGAGGGCAAGCAGCACGGGCACGCCGACAATTGCGGTGACGACCCCGATCGGCACCTCTTCCGCCTGACCGACGAGGCGACCGATCAGATCACCCAGCGTCACGAAAATCGCGCCGAGGACGGCAGTCAAAGGCAGAACCAGTGGGAAGTGCCGGCAAGCGAGGAAGCGCGCCAGGTGCGGAACGACCAGCCCGACAAAGACGATTGGACCGACGGCACCGACAGCACTGGCCGCAAGCGCGCAGGAAACCAAGAGCACGACGGAAAACTGCCGCCGATAGGCAAGGCCGAAGGATCGCGCAACCTGCGCATCGAATTGCAGCATAACCAGAGGGCGATAGATCAGCGGCAAGAGAAGGAGACCCGCGATCGTAAATGGCAGGAGAAACAGGGCATGATCCCAAGTGCGCGCGTAAAGACTGCCCGAAAGCCATTCGAGAATGATCTCGATGCGGGCCGATCCCCAGCCGGCGATAAGGCCGACGGCAAGCGCATGCAGGACCGCGCCGATGGCGACGCCGCAAAGCGTGATACGTAGCGGGCTAAGCTCCAGTCGGAAGGCAAGCGTGTAGATGATGCCTCCGGCGATCATCCCACCGGCAAGGCCAGCAATGGGGAGCCAAGCGATCGGCAGCTCCGCCACCGTATTCTCGCCGGGATTGAAGATATAAACCGTGAAGAGCAGAAACAGCGTGACGGTCAGCGTCGCGCCCTGCGAGACACCCATCAGCGAGGGGTCGGCGAGCGGGTTCCGCGTGATCGTCTGAAGCAGTAAACCGGCGATGCCGAACTGAATACCTGCGAGAATGCCGGTGACGATGCGCGGCAGTCGGATATCCAGAATGATCGACTGCGCCTCGGGCGAACCCTTGCCGCTCAAGACAGCAAGCACATCGGCGACAGGCAGATCGACAACGCCAAGGAATATCGAGGCAATTAGGGAGAGAAGCGCGAGGACCAGTACGATCGGCAACGTGCCTCTTCGCGGCAGGCGAATGGCGGGAGTATCTACCGTCATAGACCATTCCCTCGAAATTGCAGGCGGCCGCGCTGAATGAGGTAAATGAAAACGGGGCCGCCAATCAACGCCGTGATGATGCCGACCGGAAGCTCCTTCGGAATGGCAATCGTACGGGCGATAAGGTCGGCGATCGTCACGATCAACGCTCCGATGGCGGCGCAAAGCGCGATTTCCCATGCTGCACCACGCGGCTTCAACAGCCGCGCAATGTGTGGCGCCGCCAGCCCGACGAAGGCGACCGGTCCCGCGACGGGCGCGACACCGGCGACGGGACAGACGCCGAGCACGAGCATCACGGGTTTCCAGAGGTTGAGTTGTACGCCCATGCCGGCTGCCGCGTGGTCGCTGAGCGCGAACATGCCGACCACGCGATGAAGCGCCAATGCGCCCGCCACGCCGACGACGACCCAGGGGAACATGTAGCCAAGATGCGACCAGGAGCGTCCCTGAAAGCCGCCGGAGAGCCAGAAGAGAAGCGATGTCGATTGCGGCCCTGTCAGCAGCAATACATAGATCGTGATGGCGCCGAGAAACAACGAAACGCTGACGCCGCCAAGCGCCAAATGCAGCGGTCGCCCTTGCCCACCCTCTGAGACCCAGAAAGTGACGGCCGCCGCAGCCAGGCCTCCTGCAAGGCCGATGAATGGGTAGTAGGCAGGTGACAGCCAAGGGAGGAAAACGAAGCAGCAGACGATCGGTGTGATCGCACCGGCGGTGACGCCCGTGATCCCCGGATCTGCGAGCGGATTTCGCGTCAGCGTTTGCAGCAGATAGCCGGAGACAGCAAGCCCGGCACCTGCAACCGCAGCCGCGAGACTTCGCGGCAGCCGCAGCGTCCAGACGAGAATGGAATCGACCTTGCCATCCGGGTTTAGAAGAACGCGGATGGCATCCGAAACCGTCAGGAGTTTCGCGCCCGGCAGCAGCCCGATGAAGAGCGTGAGCAAGGTCGCGGCAACAAGAAGCGCGATCATCGCCAGTGATCTGCGCGCATCCATCGTGGCCACGGCCCGAGGCATTTACTTCTGGATGTCGGCCGGAATGATCTTGGCGGCTTCCGCCCTCACATCAACGGCCGGAAAAGCATCGGGATAGAGATAGTGCGCGGCCTCGCGCAGAACGATTTCGCGAGCGATCGGCCCGTTGGTCTCGACCCACTGATCCCCAACGTAAAAGACCCTCTTGTTCTTGACGGCGGTGAGTTCTTGCCAGATCGGGTTGTTCTCATGCGGGCGATCCGGACCGGAATCGTAGATGAACAAGACCTCCGGATCCTTCTCAAGCATGGTTTCCAGGCTCAAATCGATGCCGAAAGGGCCGCCCGGCGTCTTCGGTCCGGCGATGTTATCGCCACCGATGGCAGCAAGGATGGAAGCGGCTGTATTTTCCGTATGGAAAGCGAAAGGCGTCTCGCCGCCCCACATGATTGCAAAGCGCGGATGCACGGTCTTCGGCACCTTGGCGGCGATCTCGTCGAGGTGCTTGTGGAAATCGGCGTTGAGCTGCAACCCCCGCTCCGGCTTGCCGAGGATCTTTGCGAATTCCGCGATTTCCTTGTCGCTCTCGGTCAGGAGTTCCATGTTGTAGGCGAGATAGGGTGCTATCTTTTCCAGCTGCGGCGCGTTGCCGACCGTGTAGCGGCGGATCGCCACGATGAGATCTGGTTTGGCCTGCGACAGCAGCTCAAGATTGGGCTTGGCGCGTTGGCCGATCTGCGCCATTTGTGCGGTCAGGCCGAGAAGAAAATCCGGCTGCCGGCCAGCGGTCATATAAGTGCTTGCGACCGGCTTGATGCCGAGAGCCAGTGCGACGTCGTCAGCAAAATAGGAAATTGCGGCGATCCGTTTCGGCTGCGCTGGCACTTCGACCTTGACGCCACGATCATCCGTCACTGAAACGGTTTTCGCATCCTCCGCAGCAGCGGAGTTGGCTGCCATTACAGCGAGCAGACCGAAAATTGATACGATTTTACGGGCGCTGTTCGCCATCACGGGATCCTCCATCAGATGCGCGAAATGGCTTTAGTCAATAAAGAGGAGTTTTGCAATCCAGTTTCGCTTCACGCTCCTCGACAAACCGCAGCCTCGCGAACACATGCAACCTTAGAGCATGTCGCGCAAAAGTGTGCAGCGGTTTTGCGACTACGACATGCGTGAAATCAAAGAGCTAAAGCGCGTGATGCGAATCGAAAGATCGCGACACGCTTTAGGCACGCAACGCAGCCGCAGGACTTGAGCGCAGAGCACTGAATGCGGGCACAACGGAGATCAATGCGGCAACGGCCACAAACCCACCGATGAGCCACGCATCGTCGAGCGCAAAGCCGACCGGCAGGTGAACAGCAGTCGAGGCAGCCAGCCGCGCCGAGATAACCAGTGCTGCTGCGTAGCCGAGCGCAATGCCCAGCGCGATGCCCGCCGCAAACAGGATGAACAGTTCCCCCCAGACGATTCCTACGATCCCACGGACAGGCGTCCCGAGCGCACGCAATGCGCCGATCTGCCGCCGGCGTGAACCGACATGCATGACCGTGACCAGTACGATCGCGGCGATGACAATCCCCTGCGTGCCAAGCGCGATTGCCAGCAACAGGCTACGGGCATCGCCCAGCGTCGCGTAGAGCCTCGTCAGCACTTCGCCGGGGAAGACACCGAGTGTTGTTCCCGTTCGATATTCCTGCCGAAGACGATAAGCGTCGGCGATCGTTTTGGGTTTGACGAGGACGGCCGGCACTCCGGGCGTCTGCGCATCGAAATGCTCGTCGAGAGGTGCATCGGCATCCACATGGCCATGCGCGTGGTCATGGTCATCACCTTGATCTCCGGCTCCGTGCTGCTCGACCTCATCGCCATCATGGTCGTGATGCTCCTGCGCATGCATGCCGTGCAATTGCCAGACGGCGCGGATCGGCACGAGGATCGCCCGATCCCAGGCCGTGCCTGTCGGCGCCATGCGACCCGTAACCTTATAGGCAATCGCAGTATGAGTCTCGCCGCCGGTCTCGGCCGTGCCGTGCATAGGCTTGATTTCCGCCCCCACCGACGAGGTAACATCCGAACCGACGACCGCCTCGCCGAGACGCGCGAAAAGCAGGCCCTGCGCTAGAGACGGTGAAAGCGATGAAATCAGGCTTGTCGTGGTGCCGACGATCGGGAAGCCATAGGCGGAATCGCCGAAACCGACGGGCGCCGCCAGCTCGACACGCGGATCGCCGGCGAGGCGCGCAAGAACGGCGCCCTCCATCAGCGGCAACGGCGCAGGCTGCAGAAACACGGCAGAGAGCGCCAGCTGGGTCTCGCTCCCGGCCGCGCCGACAAGCAGATCGAATTTCTCGGCGGCGCGCGCGCTGCCGAGACGGACGGCACGCTCCTGAAGAGTAACCGTAACGCTCAGGGCAATCGAGAGCGCGATGAGCACCACGACGGCAAGTGCCCCGCTCCAGAAGCGACGAAGATCGGCGAGGATGAAAGAAATCATTGCGCGGCGACCTCTAGGCTATCTTCCTCGATGCAGCCGCTGGTGAGTTTGATCCGGCGTCCGAGACGCTCGGCAAGCGCGGCATCATGTGTCACGACGATGAGCGTCGTTCCCTCTTCGGCGGCAAGCTTCAGCAAGAGCTCGGCAACGTCATTCCCCGCCTGACGATCAAGGCTCGCCGTCGGCTCGTCCGCAATCACGACACCCGGCCGCTGCAGAAGGGCGCGGGCCACCGCAACGCGCTGCATTTCACCTCGCGACATGGTTTCGATCCCCTGCCGCGGACGGCCAATGCCGGTTGCCGTGAGCAGGTAGGACGCACGGTCACGCTCGGCCGGTGTCAGACGGCGGGAGAGGCGAACCGGAAGCACTACATTCTCGAAGGCGGACAGGCCCGGGAACAAATGAAAATCCTGCATGACGAGGCCGATGTTGCGGGCGCGGAACGCATCGCGCTTTCCAGAAGAGAGACGCGTCATCTCATGACCGCTCCAGCTGATATTCCCGCGTGTGATTGTCTCAAGGCCCGTAATGGCATTGACGAAAGTGCTCTTTCCGGAACCCGAAGCGCCGGTAATCGCAAGCCGATTTCCGGCCGGCAGATGGAATCGTTCGATTGATAGCACCGGTGCGGCCAGGCCTGGAAACCGCATTTCAAGACCAGAAATATCGAGCGCAAGCATCGCGTCAGACTGTCTTGAAGGATGCGTCTCGGAGACGCAATTGGCTGATGAAGCCGGTCTCGGGATCCGTCCAGGAACCGAACTCCAATACGCCCCGCGCCACGATCGGCGCATTGTATTGCACGAAAGTCTGCTTGGAGGAGAGATAGACCACCATGATATTGTCAGGCCAGTCGGCATCCGATGAGCAGAACGGGCAGAGCGACATCGGGATTTCTGTCAGCACGAAGAAAGCAGCCTCTGCCTTCAAGGGCGGCGCCATGAAGCCGTTGATCGCTATATCCTTGCCGTTCAGCTGCTTCACCTTATCGGAAAATTCGAGGCCGAGCGGACCGAAACTCTTGTAAAGTTCACCAAATCCGAGCCTTTCGGCGGCGCTTGTGCGATTGGCAATGCCAACTACGGGCAGCACGGCAGCGGCCGTCAGCAATGCCCGGCGGCTGATGTTTGCGGTCTTTCTCTCAAACATGAGAACCCCCATAAAATATGCCGGGACAGGCGGCTTTGCGCCGCCTGTCCCAATTCGCTGGTATCGGCAGACTTACATCTTCGTCTCGGTGCCGAGTGCGAAGGCATCGGCCAGTACCTTGTAGACGTCGCTCTGTTCCATGTAGCCGCGGAAGCCTTCCGCGCCCGGGCCTGAGGCCTGCAGAACGATATCGTCTACGGCATGAACGCCACTGTCTTCATCCTTCGGAATGTTGCCCTGAACGAAGACGGCGCCAGGCACGTCCTTGTAGGCTTCGTTGGCGACATATTCCTTCTTCTCGTTCTGGATCGCCGGGACGAACGGACCGTCGAGCTTCGGACGGAAGGTCTCGTAATGGTCTGGACCGTTGTTGGCGGCCATGAACAGGCGCCGGGAAACGTCGACGCGATCCGGATAGCCGTCGCCATCCGTGTCTTCGTAGTTCGGGAAGCCGGCAGCAGCATAGGTGCCGACCTTTTCGCGCATTTCCGTACCCGGCTTATTGTCGTCGACGGTGCCGATGATCGAGACGCCATGGGTATGGTCGCCGGTGACGACGATGAGCGTATCCGGGTTCTTGGCCTGGAATTCACGGGCAACGGCAACAGCCTTGTCGAACTCGATCGTATCGACCAGAGCGCGATCCCAATCGAGCGGATGGCTCATCTTGTCGATGGAGGCGCCTTCGACCATCAGGAAGAAGCCTTCCGGGTTCTTGGCGAGCTTGTCGAGCGCGACCTTGGTCATTTCGACAAGACCGGGCTGGTTCGGGAACTTGTCGACGGTGCCCTTCTTGAGGAACTCTCGGTCGAGCGTGACGTCGAGGTTGCCGGTGTGGAACAGGCCGAGCAGCTTATCCTGGTTGGAGCCGGCAGCAGCAGCCAGTTCGTTCTTGTCGGTGGCAACGGCATAGCCGGCATCCTTGAAGAGCGCGATATAGTCCTTGTCGTCCTTGCGCTTCGAACCGGGTACGCTCTTGGCGAGGAAATAGGCCGAGCCGCCGCCGAGCAGGACATCCGGCTTGACGTCGTACATCATGCCGACGATCTCGGCCTTGTCGCCGCGCTTGCGGGTGTGGGAGACGAGCGCCGCCGGCGTTGCGTCTTCGACCTCGGCTGTTGTCACGATGCCGAGCGACTTCTTGCCGGTGCGGCGCAGGGCTTCACCGATGGTTTCGACCTTCGGATCGTCGAGGCTTGCCGGCGTACGGTCGGCGTAGACACCGAGCGCGTTCACGGCGGACTTGTGGCCGGTCATGTAGGCCGACATGGTGTTGGCGCTGTCGGTCGCGATGGCGGAAGTCGAAGAGGTGCCGATGAAGGCGACCGGCGGAACGTCGTCCATGGCGAGACGGCCGTTGGCCTTGCCCTCGGTCATGCCCTTGGACATGATGCGGGCGCCGGTGCGATGCGCAACCGAGAGACCGTCGCCGAGCAGGAAGATGATGTTCTTGGCCTTGGGAGCGGCCGACGTGCCGTAGACTTCCCAGTTGACCGATTTCTTCTCGTCGCCAGCCGCAACCTCGACCTTGTATTGGCCGGGCTTGGCAAGCTTTATGCCGCGCAGGATGAGTGCAGATCCAAGAACCTTGTCTTCGGCCCCCTTTTCCTCGGCGACGAAATCGGCGGCCTTGCCGAATACGGCGTCGTAGCTCTCACCGTTGATCGTGACCTTTACGTCTTCCGGCTTGACGACCTTGCTGAATTCAACCTTGAAATCGAAAGGTGATCCTACAAGTACCGTTGCCCGGTCCAACGGATAGACCGTCGCTGCATTGGCGGCCCCAGCCAAAGCAGTTGCCGACACCATCGAAAGAAGAAGTTTACGCATTGAATACCCCCGCGTCTTGGTTACTTCCCCCTCCCCCTTATAAAAGGCATATGACAGCCACATAAAAAGCGGGCAACTTTCTGCAACCGGCAATTCCAAATAGGAACCACTAAGGAATGCTGATTGTATGGGCACCATCTAACAGACGCGGCGAGACAAGCGGGGCCGATCGCCTCGCAATATGATCGGACCGAGCTCGAAGCTCTCCTATTGGGGCTTTGCGCGGTCCGGATGGGCGGCTTGAAAGGCAGACAGCTTGGCACATCTGCCGTCGATCTCGACGATCCGGGTGAGGTCGGTCAGATCAACACCCCAGCGGCGCGCATTGTAGACTTGAGGAACAAGACAGATATCCGCCATGCCCGGCGTATCGCCAAAGCTGAAGGCGCCGTCGAACTTGCCCAACATTCGCTCGAGCTTGCGAAGTCCGTCGGCAATGAAATGCCTCATCCATTCCTCGCGAGCATCGCCCTTGTCCGTTATGGTCGTGACATAGGCTGCGACATGCATGTTGCATATCGGATGGATGTCCATGGCAATCGCATAGGCAAGCGTCCGCACGTGCTGGCGGTCCGCAATGCCGGCCGGCAGCAATGCGCGTTCCGGCCGCAGCTCGGCCAGATACTCGACGATGGAGAGCGACTGTGTCATGACCTGCCCATCGATCACCAGCGTCGGAACGAGGCCCTGCGGGTTGAGCTCCAGATATTCAGGGCTCTTTTGCCTGCCTTCCAGCAGGTTGATCGGCACAGTCCTGTAGCTGATCCCGAGCATGTTGAGCGCGATGCGAACACGGTAGCTCGCCGACGATCTCCAGTAATCGTAAAGGACGACGTCGTTCATCGCGCCTAAGGCCCTTCATATTTCCGCACGGTCTGCTCGATGGCTCCGAAGATCGAGTGGCCGGTGCGATCATGCATCTCGATGCGAACCTGATCGCCGAAGCGCATGAAGGGTGTTTTCGCCGCGCCGGTCTCGATCGTCTCGATCATGCGGATCTCGGCTATGCAGGAATAGCCGTCACCACCATTTCCGACCGGCTTGCCCGGCCCGCCATCAAGCTTGTTGGACACAGTCCCCGAGCCGACGATGGTGCCGGCAACGAGGTTGCGGGTCTTGGCAGCATGCGCGACCAATTGCCCGAAATCGAATGTCATGTCGATGCCCGCATTCGCCCTTCCGAAGAGCTTGTCGTTCAGCGTGACCAGCAGCGGCAGATGCAGCTTGCCGCCATCCCAGGCTTCGCCCAGTTCATCGGGCGTGACCGCGACGGGCGAAAAAGCCGATGACGGCTTGGACTGAAAGAAGCCGAAGCCCTTTGCCAGCTCTTGCGGGATCAGGCCGCGCAGCGACACGTCGTTGACGAGCATCACTAGGCGGATTGCTTCCCGGGCAGCTTCGGGGCTGGAGCCCATGGCGACATCTCCAACAATGACCGCCACCTCGCCTTCCATGTCGATTCCATAGGCTTCGTCGGCAATAGCGATCGGATCGCGTGGAGCGAGAAAGCAGTCGGAGCCGCCTTGATACATCAACGGATCCACCCAGAAGCTGTCGGGCATTTCGGCATTGCGCGCCTTGCGCACCAGTTCCACATGGTTGACGTAGGCCGAGCCGTCGGCCCATTGATAGGCCCTCGGCAGCGGCGAGGCGGCGTCATGCTCGTGAAACCGGATCGTCGGCTGGGCACCGGTCTCGATCCCTTCGGCAACGCGCGCAAGCCTCGGCGCCACATGCTCCCAATCATCGAGCGCCGCCTGAAGGGTGCGGGCGATATGACCGACCTCCGAGCAGATGGTAAGATCGCGCGAGACGACGACAAGCCGGCCGTCTCTGGTCGAGTCTTTCAAAGTCGCAAGCTTCATTGTCTGGTTCCACTGTCAGAGAATGCGGAAGGCCTAAAGAGCGAAACGCGCTTCAGGTCCCTGATTTTTCGCAGGTCGTTGCCGCAAACGGCTTCTGAGGTTTGCGCGACATGCTCTGTCTTCACTTGATACCCGGCGTGCCGTCAAATCTCCGCTCCAGATTGTCCCAGCACTCCAGATAATCGTCCTGCAACGTTTCGAGCTCGGCCGCGTATTTTGTCAGCTGCTGCGGAAACCGGGTCTCGAACATGAAGGCCATGGTGTGGTCCAGCTTCACGGGCTTCAGCTCGGAATTGGATGCCTTTTCGAAGCCGGAAGCGTCAGGTCCATGCGGAAGCATCATATTATGCAGGCTCATACCACCTGGCACGAAACCCTTTTCCTTCGCATCATACTGGCCATGGATAAGGCCCATGAACTCGCTCATGATGTTGCGGTGATACCAGGGCGGCCGGAAGGTGTGTTCGGCCACCAGCCAGCGCGGCGGGAAAATGACGAAATCGACATTCGCCGTGCCCACACTTTCGGTCGGTGCCGTCAGCACGGTGAAGATCGACGGATCCGGATGGTCAAACAGGATAGCGCCGACGGGAGAGAAGGTCCGCAGGTCGTATTTATAAGGTGTGTAGTTGCCGTGCCATGCCACCACGTCGAGCGGCGAGTGGCCGATCTCGGTGACATAGAATTTTCCACACCATTTGACGTGCACGCGGCAAGCCGCCTCCTTGTCTTCGAAAGCAGCAACGGGCGTCTTGAAATCGCGCGGGTTGGCCAGGCAGTTCGCGCCGATCGGCCCGCGATCCGGCAATGTGAACTTGGCACCGTAGTTCTCGCATATATAGCCACGCCAGACCTTTTCATCGCCGAGGCGCGAGACCTTGAACATCATGCCGCGCGGGATGATGCAGATTTCAGAGGGCTCGACGTCGATGATGCCCATCTCGGTAAACACTCTGATGGCGCCGACCTGAGGGACGACAAGCAACTCGCCATCGGCGTTGAAGAAGTAGTCGTCGACCATGTCCTCATTGAAGACATAGGCATGAGCGGCCATACCGGCCTGGGTCAGGACATCTCCGGCAGTCGTGATCGTGCGGATCCCCTCAAGGAAAGTCAGTCTCTCGCTCGGCTCCGGCAGCGGATCCCAGCGAAGCTGGCCGAGCGGAAGCGAGTGATCGTCGAGGCAGGGCGCGGATTTCCAGAGCGGATAGGAAGCGTTCGAAAAGCGGCGCGTGTGGCGAACGCTCGGACGAATGCGATAAAGCCAGGACCGTTCGTTGGTGCCGCGCGGCGCGGTGAAAGGCGAGCCGGAGAGCTGCTCGGCATAGAGACCGTAGTTGCATTTCTGCGGGCTGTTCTGGCCCTGCGGCAAAGCGCCCGGCAGCGACTCCGTCTCGAAGTCATTGCCGAAGCCGGGCATGTATTGCAGCTTCTCGGACGCCGTTGCCTGACGGTCGGAAGCCTTCGGTATCGTTTGGTCCATCGCTCGCTCCTCCCGGAAATGCTGACGACCCGGTGCGAACACCGGGTCGCATAGAGATCACTCAGCTGCCGTGCCGATGACGCCGCGCTTGATCTGATCCGCTTCAATCGACTCGAACAATGCGCGGAAATTGCCTTCGCCGAAGCCTTCATCACCCTTGCGCTGGATGAACTCGAAGAAGATCGGGCCGATGACGGTCTTGGAGAAGATCTGCAGCAGGATCTTCGTCAGGCCACCATTCACCACGCCTTCGCCGTCGATCAGAATACCATGTTTCTTCATGCGCTCGATGGGTTCTTCGTGCCCGTTCACGCGCGCATAGGACATATCGTAATAGGTCTCCGGCGGGCCCGGCATGAAACGCAGGCCGTTATCGGCAAGCGTATCGGTCGCCTGATAGATATCGTCGGTGCCGACGGCGATGTGCTGGATGCCTTCGCCCTTGTATTTCTTCAGGAATTCCTCGATCTGGCTGGTATCGTCCTTCGATTCATTCAGCGGAATGCGGATCTTGCCGCAGGGCGAGGTGATCGCGCGGCTGACCAGACCGGTGATGCGGCCGTCGATATCGAAGAAG
This sequence comes from Rhizobium sp. ASV8, assembly GCF_016429255.1. Lineage (GTDB taxonomy): Bacteria > Pseudomonadota > Alphaproteobacteria > Rhizobiales > Rhizobiaceae > Rhizobium. The sequence goes on along the minus strand of NZ_JAELUG010000023.1, from coordinate 30,526 downwards.
TGGATCTGCTTGAAATTGAACAGGTCACGGTAGAAGTCCCACCACTTGTCCATATTGCCGCGGAAGACATTATGCGTGAGATGGTCGAGGAAATAGAAGCCGACACCCGTCGGACGCGGGTCGCGGTCGCCGGTCCAATCGAATTCGGCCTCGTAGGCCGATCCCTTCTTGCCATAGGTTTCGACGAAATAGAGTAGCGAACCACCAATGCCGACGATTGCCGGAACATCGAGCGCCTTGTCATTTCCCTCATAAGGAACGGCGCCCTTCGAGACGGCATGTTCGAAGGCGTGCTTGGCGTCGACGACGCGCCACGCCATCGACGGAGCAGCGGGACCGTGCTCCGCGATGAACCGAGCGGCATGGCTGCCGGGCTCGGCATTCAGGATGTAATTGATATCGCCCTGGCGCCAGACGGTAATGTCCTTGGCCTTGTGCTTGGCGACCGGGGCATAACCCATGCGCGTGAAGAGCTCGCGCAGCTTTTCGGGTTCGGGATGAGCGAATTCGACGAATTCGAAACCGTCGGTACCGGCCGGGTTGTCGGCGGTGATTTCGGACGGCGGTGCGTCATGCGGGAAAGGACCCATGTTCTCCTCCTCGGAAGGCCAAACCTTGATGATGCAAAGTATGGCTCCAAACGCGCGCAATGTGCTTGCATTCTCGATGCAAGGCGTAAATATTATACACGATCTGTGAGCATTTTGGAAGTTTTACGCAATGGATGAACAACTCGACAAACTGGATCTGCGGCTGCTGGAGGAACTCCAGAAGGATGGAAGGCTGACCAACAATGAACTGGGCGATCGCATCGCCCTCTCCCCGTCGCAATGTTCCCGGCGACGTACGCGGCTGGAGGCGGAAGGCTATATCCGCGGCTATCAGGCCAATCTCGATCGTCAGAAGCTGGGGCTGGATATGCTCGTGGTCATTTCCGTGACGCTCGCCACCCACAACAGAGATAATGCCCGCCGCTTTTCCCAGCTGATCAACGGGCTGCCGGAAGTGCTGGAGGCCTATGCGCTCACCGGTGAGATGGACTATCACCTGAAGGTCGCAACCCGCGGGCTGGCTGGTCTGTCGCGGTTCGTCAACGATGTGCTGCTGCCTCATGAGTCCGTGCAGCATGTAAAAACTTCGATCGTCCTCGATACGCTCAAGACCTTCGAAGGTTTTCCGGTGCCGGTCTCACACAGCTGGCATGGTGACGGCGTGCGATCATAGTCGCAGGCAGCTCAGGGACGAGTTCACATTGAAAATCCGTGCCGGCAGCCGGATGACTTTTTTAGATCCTCTGCCGGTTGCCATGGAGGCGTATCCCTACCAATCCCTCTTCAATCGTGCTTGAAGAAAGCCTTCCTTTGCAAGGACGGGTGAGGATAGGCTTGCATGGCACACGCGGAAGAACGGACACGACATTTTGACGAGTTTGCCGACGTCCTGCTCCGATGCCATCACGTCTATCGCCCAAATATGGACTCCATTGCGCTGCTCAACGCAGTCGAAAGCCGGCGTCAGATCGAGGTTTTCGACTATGTCCGTTCGGCAGATGCCTTCACACGTGCCTTCGGGATGCGCAATTCGCTGAAATGCCTGCGGGCACTCGCCAATCTCGGAAGCAGGATCCACAGCTATCGGAGAGTATGCGATCTCGGCTGCGGCTCCGGCGCATTCAGCCTGGCCTTTGCCTATCTCGCCGATAATCCCAATCTCGAGCTTCATGGATTGGATGCGTCGGAAATCCAGCTTTCGCTCGGCGAGCAACTCATGTCAGCCGCAGACCTTCCGGGAAGGGTCGAATTCGAGCGGCGGAACCTGCCCGCGCAGATCGGCTACCGTCCCGATCTCACGATCTCCTCATATTGGTTTTGCGAGAATGAGCATGTGATCCTCGACCCCGTACTGTTCGATCTGACGGTTGGGAGAGAAATGCTCATCGTCGACTACGAAAAGATCATCGACCGTGTCGCCACCTGCCTTCCACAGGGCTTTCGCATTCTTGCACGACACAGTTCGAGCGTCGACATCCCTGCCGCGCTGACCGAGTTCGTCGCCCAGGAGAGGGCAAGCGTCCACAGCATCCACATTGGCCGAACGGAGAATTGGTGAACACGGCCGCACAATTGCAGCCTTCCGTAGTTGACGGGCCAATTGCCGCATCCTCCCTCCCCGCACAATCCGGGACTTGCCGACGGCGAGCTTTTCTCCATTTTAAGCCTCGATAAGACCGGCAAGGGTCTGCAAGGCCGAAATTCCTGCTTTCGATTGCGCATGGTTTGCCCGCACAAAGGATCTCATCTCTCATGATCTTCCGCTCTTCGACATTCATCCGGACCGTTGCGCTGGCGAGCGTGGCCACCATCGCGCTGGGCGCGCAGCCTTCGATGGCGCAGGATGTGCCTGCCGCCTCACAATGGCCCGACACTCCGACTGCACGCGTCGAAGCCCTTGCCGTTCTCCAGACACTGAATGCCGAACTGCTGAGCAATGCCAGCGCCACTCTGACGCTCGATCGTTGGTGCGCAGCCCACAAGCTTGCACCGGCCGGAACAAAAATCGTGGCGCAGCGCGTGCGCGGACAGGACAAGCAGGCCGATATCCATATCCGCGAACTGCTGGCCGTCAAACCCGATGAGCCGGTTGCCTATCGCCGCGTTCGTCTCGCCTGCGGAGATCGTGTCCTGTCGGAGGCGGATAACTGGTATGTACCGTCAAGATTGACGGCCGACATGAACGAGGCCTTGAATTCGAGCGATATCGCCTTCGGGAGAGCAGTGCAGCCTCTCAATTTCACCCGCACGAACCTCTCGGCCAAATTGCTCTGGTTACCACTTCCGGAAGGTTGGGAGATGGCAACGGATCTTCCGGCACCCACAACCGGCTCACTCTCCTTGCCGCCGCTCCTTCTCGAGCATCATGCGGTGTTGAAACTGCCGGATGGTACGCCTTTCAGTGCATTGGTCGAGAGCTATACGCGCAACGTACTGGATTTCCCGGCCCCTGCGCTCCGGCAATAGGGTATTCGTCAGACTGCGACTTCAGGAGACCCGCCGCCGCAACACATGCCATGGCTCGACGAGATTGCCTCAAGCTTGCGCCGCACAGGCAAAAAACCAGCTTCACACAAGTCACTCTGGCTATCGTGGCTGCATCAGCAACGTGCGAGGAACCAATGAGCATCTTTGGTAGCATGAAAACGGCGGTTTCAGGCATGAATGCGCAGGCAAATCGCCTCAGCGTCGTGTCGGACAACATCGCGAACGTCAATACAACCGCTTATAAGGCAGGCTCTGCGAGCTTTTCATCGCTGATTCTGCCTTCGGGCGGTGGGGACTACAATTCCGGCAGCGTCGAGACGCATGTCAGCTATTCCGTGTCGAAGCAGGGCGACACCATATCGACTTCGTCGAACAGCAACCTGTCTATCCAGGGCGCCGGTTTCTTCGTGGTCCAGGGTGCCGACGGCAAAACAGTTTTGACGCGCGCGGGTGACTTCGCCCCCGATGCAAACGGTAACCTCGTGAATTCCGCCGGCTACACGTTGATGGGCTATTCCTATGCGTCGGGCGCTCCGGCCGTCGTGGTCAACGGCTTCGATGGCCTGATCCCGATCAACGTCAATCAAAGCGGCCTTGCCAACTCCGCATCGACATCGGGTACGTTCACCGGCAACCTCAACTCGAATGCGACGGTTGCGACCTCAGGACTTCCGAGCGCGAACACCGCGCCGGTGACGGCTAACACGCAAAAGAGCTCGGTTGTCGGCTATGACAAGCTCGGCAACACTGTCATGTATGATATCTATTATACGAAGGTACAGGCTGCCACCACGAGCCCTGCAGCGCCGGACAAGTGGGAAGTTGCCGTCTACCGCAATGCCGACGCGGCGACCGGTACCGGCTCGTCTTTCCCCTACTCATCTGGTCCTGTCGCCACCAGTACGCTGACGTTCGATACGAACGGCAATCTGACGGGCGGTGGCAACTTTACCATCAACGATCCGAAGACCGGCGGAGCGATTGCGATGGATATGACCAAGATGACGCAGAAAGCCACCGACTTCAGCTCGAAGGGTTCAACCAACGGACAGGCGGCAAGCCCGGTCACCGGTGTCAGCATCGACAAGAACGGCGTCGTCTACGCCAATTACAAGACCGGCGATCCGAAGCCGATTTACCAGATCCCGTTGGCAACCGTCGCAAGCCCGGACAAGCTGACACCTCTCAGCGGCAACGTCTATCAGGCAAGCGCCGAATCCGGCGTCACGGTCACGAGCTTCGCCAACAGCAACGGCCTCGGCTACATCCAGTCCAACTCGCTGGAAGCCTCGAACGTCGACTTGGCCGGCCAGCTCACCGATATGATCCAGGCGCAGAAGAGCTACACGGCTAACTCCAAGGTCTTCCAGTCTGGCGCCGACCTGCTGGATGTCCTCGTCAATCTTGCACGCTGATCTTTCTCTCCGCATGATCAAAGGGCCCCATCGGGGCCCTTTTTTGTTGGGACATATAGCGGCGGGCTCCAGGCAAGCGGTAAGCGTCGAATGAAAAACGCATCGGCATGTTTCGGACCATAATCCCAGCTTCGGTCCCGTACGCCGGTAACAATTCATTTGTGCACGACATGGTAACATCGCACTCAGACCCAGGGTTGTGCGATGGTGAATTTAGACAACGGCTTCTTATCGAGCTTCGATTGCGCCCAACGGATGGGGGCAGTGTTTTTTATCACTTTCCTCGCACAGATCGGTATCCTGGCATCTCTTGCCCACTCGGTTCTCAGACCTAGCCGATACGGTCCAGCCGTAGAATGGATCAGCGATCGCCCATTGTTCACACGCAGGCGATCGATCGTTTATGGCGTTTGGTGCGCCATCTTCATTGTGGCTTCAACAACATGCGCCTGTTTGCGGACAACGACAGCGGTCTTTCTGGATTCCACCTCGGTGGTGGAAACCAGCTGCAGCGGGCCTTTTCACGGTGAGTATCGGCTGGATCGCACCAAGCTGAAAACGATCTTTGACCATGATTCCTCTTGGTTAAGTAAACGACCTCTGGACTCGGCCTATCTGGTGCTCACGCAAGCAGACAAGCCAAGGCCGATTTTCATCCACCTTGCGGGGCGTCCCGGCTCGAAGGAGCTCATCGCACTGGCGCCGGAGGCCATGGACGACTACGCCCGATTCAGGGCGAACCCTTACGGTTACTAAAGCGCATTGCGATCTTTCCGATTCGCTTTACGCCCTCCACGTGTTTGATTTCACGCATGGTGTAACCGCATACCTTTGCGCAAAATTCTTTATCACGAATTCAGGATTCACGTTCTTGCAGAAGTGTTCGTGCGCAAGTTTCATTCGTTGGATATGTTCGATGCCGCGCCGGAATCATCTCGCTTATTGAAGGCCCTGCTGACGTTGGAGGAATTCGCGGTTGGAAAGATCTTGCTGGACATCTTGTTGATGTCTTGCTTGAGCATCCTGCGTTCCGTCATCTTGATCCATCGACGCCTGCGGTTGGCCATTGGCATAACCACCGACCTTGTCGGCGGTCACCAAATGGGGCACATCGGATCCGGGAGAATAAACCTCATACAGCTGATTGCTTGCCCCCTGGTTTTGGTCCTGGCCAGCCACGCAGCCAGTCAAAACAAGGCCCATGATGCCAAGCAATGGCACGACATGGCTCGTTCTCTTATTAAATTTCCGGTCGGCCATTACTTTCCTCACCTTGTTGTGACATAGCCACCGCCCCCTCCTCCGGGAGCCACATGGATATGTGGCTGGTATGAGTATCAAGATAGTGCAGTCGGGCTTTTCTCCCCGAAGATCGCCCCCCGGGCGTCGATTGCGCGGTCATTGCGGCTGCGGCGCTTGTCGTGGACGGAAGTGACGCCCTCGACGTCGTCTCGCGGCCGGGTCGCCGTCGGCATGGATAAGCAGGTAATTCCTGCTCAGCTGAAATTTGCTGTCGAAATGCTCAGGCGGCCACCCGATGAGACTGTTCATCGGCATGCTGACACAGGTCGTGTGCGAGACACACCGGATCCGAGCTCCTGATGAATATGATTGCGGCCTGCGGCACCCAACTCGCCGACTTGCACTTGGCTGAGCTGACCATCATCGAAAGCCCGGACATGGCCAATCGGCTCTTGCAGCAGGGAGGGAGATCGGGCGTTTTCGGCCATCGGCTTCAGATCCTGGCTCGGCTTCTGCTGCGTTTAACCAGATGATGAATGCATAAGAAAGCCACCCATTGCAAGCGTATCGTATGCCAACATTGAACCGCACTTGAAGCGTTCTGTCTTTGAGCACAGCATCATCACAATCAGAGAAAACGCCGCGGCGACTTTCATAGCGCGAATACCGGACATCAGGTAAAGTCGATGGCGAGGCGCTTCGGAGATGGCCGGGCACGGAGCTTGAATGCATCAATCCCTCACTCAGCGACAATTGGCATAGAAGCAGATATTCGAGTGGTCGATGCGATCGGCACCCCAATAATCTCAGCGATCGGGCGTGCCGTAAGGCAATGTCCAGCCCAACGGGCGATTGACATGCTGTGAATGATGTTGGTCAACACCATGTTTCAAAATGGAAGCGCGGAGGTTCTCCATGGTCTCACTGGGCGTGTGGCCGAATTCGGCCTTGAACAAACGAAAAAAATACTTCTCGTTCGCGAAGCCGTGCTGCCAGGCGACCTCGGCGATGCGAGGTTGGGTCCGGTTCGGATCCGCCAGCATCTGATAAGCACGAGCCAATCTCTTGCGCTGTATTTGACGCATGACACCGCCGCTGCCTTCAAACACCTGGTAGAGTTTTGCTCGCGAGAGGCCGACGTCCCGGCAAATACGGTCTGGTGCGAGATCTGTATCCAGCAAATGCGCATCGATATAGCGCAGGATCCGGTCACGCAGCATATCGCGTATCGGACTGCGGGCTTCGCACAATGAATCCGGTGTCGAGGAGACTGCAGCCGTTAGGAGTTGGAGAGTCGACTGGACGATATGGGGGATCTCCTGATCGCTCAGACTTGGCAGATTTCGGAATAGCGACAGCAGATGGTCTCCCAGAAGACAGCCTATGCCGCCGGCCAAACTTTGCCCATGCAAGAGCTCCGTCTGGCTCGGCAGAAGATCTCTCGGCACCACCAGGGAGATTACGTCACCGGCCTCGACAACGGAGTCGTTGATTTGCGCAGCATCCAGGACGAACAGATCACCGGCAGTCTTGATGGATAGAGGACTAGTCCATCGACAGAGAAATCGACCACTCAGAACCAAGGTGAACCTGAAGAAATCAAGACCATCGGTCCGGATATGGCGCTCGGTACGGCGAACTTCATATGTAGAAGCTCTATTCTGATCGAGCCACATTCTGCCGGAGAGAATGAGAGGCCCAAGCGTGGCACCGGTTGCTCGCGCATTGAAGGCCAGGGGAGCGCCATCCTGCAATCTGCAATCACAGTGATTGTCTTTCACCCATACCGGAAACCGGACTTTCTCAGGAAAGTCGAGGGTGGAAAAGTTGAATATCGGGATCGAGGATATTTGCGCCATGCTTCCTTTATCCACCGCCTGCGATGCCGCGGGAACGATAACGTCTGCCGCCTGGCCGGTTCATCATCAGAGCCGTCCCAGCTTAGGGTCGACCGTCTTTATTCGCTGCCTGGCAGTCGTCTCTGCAGCAGGCCGGATTCCCGAACGCTTTCTGGCCAATATCTTCCATAGGAACTGGGCTAACAAGGCGATCCCGAAAATCGCCAGTGCGACTTCAGCAACCGGGATCGTAAATATCATCACCCATCCGAACAGACCCATTCGATAGAGAAGATCCCCGTAATCCCTTCCGGCAATGATACAGGCGTGCGCTTGCCCTTCATTCAGTTCGCAGCCAGCGGCATTCGCGACGAGACTGGCTAAGGCGGTAACAAGGATCGGGGAAAGGGCAAACAGCGCGATCCCGAGGAGCGCAAATATGACGAGCCGCCAGTGCATTTACATCAATATCCTCATCGAGAGCTGCGAAAGCGTATGCATTGGCGCTGGCGCCCAAGCATCAAACCCGCTGGGATGATGGTGCTGTCTCGTTTCTCCCGCAATCGAAATTGCAATCGTATTGCAGGTGTTCGTACAGTGCTTTTCAACCTTTCATTCGGTTTCCGAATACATGTCGGCATGACAAATGGGAGGCTACTTGAAAATGCAATTCCGGTTTAGAGTGCGAGTCGATTTTCGGCAATCAATGTTGAGATCGCCCGTAAACTTGCATGCCAAACGGTCGATCGAGAGGACTTCCGGCCAGTGAAATCCATAGCAATCCCTATCGTACTTCTATTCGCGACCGCCTCTATGGGAGACGAGTTGAGGCCTCATTATGCCAGAGCGGCCGTTCAACCGGTGACGGTACAAAAGCTGCCCAACAATGAGATCAGCATCCGCTATCACGTTTTCCCGGAATCCAATCATTACTCAAGCGGCGTCAATTACGAGAAAATAGGCAACATGCTACAGGTGAGGATCGATCGTTGTCGTGTCGGTGAAAAATGCGCTCCGATGGCGAAGACAGTAATTCCCCTCGATGAAAAGTGGGAGGCGGAAGTACATATCCCCTACCATGGAGAAACGGTTGTTCTCGTTCACGCCGATTCCCAGGACGTCATCTATCCGTGATTGAACTGCCGGCCATTTCCAACCGTCAGCAAATTGCCCCTGCTGTTGTTGCGATCTGAGCTGCCTCAGGCTTTCCGATGTAAATCGCTTGCTCAGTGCACCGGGGGATAGATCGGGCTGGTGAGGCATTGACCGAACCATGTCTCGTCGGCTTCATCCAGCGGCCAATTGGCTTCCGCGTCGAGTTTGGGAAAGCCTGCTTTCAGCACGGGGAAATGTTGATCGGGCTTGGGGGCGGACTCCCATTCGCCTTTTTTGCCCTCGCCGCAGATATCGCCTGATTGATCCCCACAGAAGGCGACTGGCTTGGCCTGATCCGCCGCGACGGTGCTAACGGCATGATACATGTAGAGCGACCACGAGGCGAATTCCGTACTCAAGCTGCAAAGACGCTCCTTGTTCTGTACGTGGATGGCGCCGTTGCATTGATAGGAAAAACTCGTCTGCCCGCTGTCGTTTGGAATGAACTCGCAACTTGTATCGAAGCCGGAAAACGCACCTCCGGTAAATTTAGCCAGAAAGCGACGTTGCGCTTCAGCGTGAGCAACAAAGCCTTTGTCCGATCGGTCAGTAAGCAATGCTGTACGATCCACCATTGCTTTGCGGAGCTGCGCGATAGGAAAAGAGGTATCATCGCTGCTGAGCCATTCGTTGCGAGCCGCGACCCAACGGCGCTGACTGCTCACGAGCATCGCTCGAATTTCGGCGTCTGGTGCAGTTTTCAGCAGCGCAGTATAGGCCGATCCCATGGCAGCGTCGGCGGCTTTCAAGCCCGCATTGCCGCAAATTGCCTTATCAACATGATCATTTGCTTTGGTGCAATCGATCGCCAATGCCGGCATGCTGGTCCCCAGAAACGCCGCTAGGCAAAGCACTGTGAGCCGATTTAGCATCTTGAAGGTCCTGCGTGGCATGTCCGCTCCATAACTTGCTTTCCGGCCGCAGATATCTTGAAACCGCAGTCTCACATATGAGATTTTTGATATCGGAACATAAATGCACTCGTTGTGGACGTGGGTGTACCGAGCGCTATCACTGACGGGCCATCCGAAAAGCGTTCTTCCTTGAACTGACCTGCCTCCAGATCGGATCAGAGCAGAGCCCGGCGCGTTGTGAACTGCCACCGGTTCCAGGCCAGTGGAGGCCAGAGTTTTCCGACTTCATCGCGGGTGGCGGGCTGAAGGCACAGTGATCCGATGACACTATGGAAGATGCTGGACACAGAGCCGGGTCGCGAACGATCAAGTCGAGCAGATACGCCATTGCTAACCGATCGCTCCCGATATCATTCGGCTTTGACTAAAGCTGCGAATTTATAAGATGGCGAGCTGTGAACATATCGAGATGGCCGCCTCCGACATTCTTGTACATGGTAATTTGTTCGACATTCTCGCGACCGGCATGGCGGCCGCTGCAGAGCTCAAACAGGTCCGCCACAATGTCTTCACGCGTGAAGATTCCGGCACGAATTGGACCGGCAACATCGCCTGAGCCTTCCGCATTGGCATATGTATCCACGAAAATCCTGCCGGCACGGCGCGCAACGTCGTCATCCGCTTCGCGCATGTCTGGCATATAGGCGCCGATAAGGTCCACATGTGTGCCGGGTTTCAACAGCGCGCCGCGCACCAGCGGTTCGGTCGCCATCGTCACGCATGAGACGATATCGGCCTGCGGCAGCGCCTCCTCAAGAGATGAAACATGCTGGACCGCTGCCGGAACATGGCTCATGCGAGCAGCCAGGGCCCTGGCTCTGGCGGGATCGCGGTTCCAGATCAGCACGTTTTGAATGGAGGGCCGGACACTCGTATGGGCCTCGATAACATGCGGAGCCAGCCCGCCTGCGCCCAGCACCAGCAGGGTGGCTGCGTCCTTGCGGGCAAGAATGTCGGCACCGAGCGCCGAATCCGCTGCCGTTTTGCGGAACGTCAGCGCAGCGCCGTCGCAGGTAGCGATCGGAGCCCCGGTCCTGGCATCGATCAGCGCCACGAGGCCTTGTACTGACGGCTGCGGTGGCGAGAGTGCAGTATTACCCGGAAACACGCCAACCAGTTTGACCGCGATGACCTCCCCGGATGCCCAGGCAATCAAAGAGACAAATTTGTTGGCATCGTTACCGCTGTCGCTGAGCACGGTAGTGCTCATTTGCGGCATGGTGCCGTTCAAGTGGGCCGCCCGCAATGCTTCGATCAAGCCGGCATAGTCCAGCAAAGAGTCGATCTGTTGGGCATCGTAATGACGCATATAGGAATTTCCTCAAAGAACTCGGGCAAGAAAGGAGCGGGTGCGGGCCTGTTGCGGATCGGATAGGACATCGCGCGGATTGCCGGCTTCGACCACGACGCCGCCATCCATGAAAACCAGACGATCGGCGACATCACGGGCGAAATTCATTTCATGGGTGACCACGACCATGGTCATCCCTTCTTCGGCGAGCTGACGCATGACGGTCAGCACTTCGCCGACCAGTTCAGGGTCGAGCGCCGATGTCGGCTCATCGAACAGCATGAGCGCCGGCTGCATGGCAAGCGAGCGAGCAATCGCCACGCGCTGCTGCTGACCACCGGAAAGCTGCCGCGGATAGTGGGCGGCATGACCGGCAAGTCCGACCTTCTGCAGCAGCGTCATTGCTTCTTCGGTCGCTTCCGCTCTCTTCTTGCCCTTGACGACCATCGGCGCCTCGATGATGTTTTCCAGCGCCGTCTTGTGCGGGAACAGATGGAAACCCTGGAACACCATGCCCATCTTCTGGCGCTGCACGGCAAGCTCGTTGAACGACATTCGATAGAGCCGCTCACCTTTCCAGCGCAGCCCCACAGGCTCGCCCTCGAGGTAGACGACGCCGGATGTCGGCACTTCCAGGTAATTCAGGCAGCGCAACAGCGTACTTTTACCCGAGCCGGAGGGGCCGACTATGCATGTGACGTCGCCCGCCTTGACCGTAAGATCGATCGACTTCAACACCTGATGGGTGCCGAAACTCTTGGAAATGCGTTCGGCGTTGAGAAGCGGCATCATGGCGTCACCTCGCCGCGATTCCAGCCCCAGAATTTGCTCTTGAACAACGAGCCGAGGATCTTGCGGTAGTCGAGCGGCGTCTCTTGCTTCAACCGATGTTCGATATAGTGCTCGATCACGGTGAGAATGGTCGAAAGCACGAGATACCAGATCGTCGCGACGATCAGCAGCGGGATGGTCTGATAAGTGCGCGAATAGATCATCTGCGCGGAATAGAGCAGGTCGGGAAGTGCCAGCACGCTGACGAGCGAGGTGAACTTCAACATCGAGATTGTATCATTGCCGATCGGCGGGATGATGATCTTGAGCGCCTGCGGAAGGATAATGCGCCGCAATGTCTGGGCTTGCGTCATTCCGAGCGTGGCCGCCGCTTCGCTCTGCCCGGCGCTGATCGCCTGGATCCCGGCGCGGATCATTTCGGCCGCATAGGCGCTTTCGGTAAAGGCAAGGCCAAGCAAGGCAGCACTCATCGGGGTGATAAGCTGGTTGGTCGGTACTGACCAAAGCTCAGGCCCGAAGGGTATGGCGATCGAAAATGTCGGGATCAGCAGGCCGAGATTGTACCAGAATACCAGCTGCACCAGCGGCGGCACACCGCGAAAAAACCAGATCCATGCCCAACTTGCCGCCTGGAAGACCGGGCTTCGCGACAGGCGCATGATCGCAATGAGGGTGCCAATCGCCAAGCCGAGGATCATCGACACGAATGTCAGCAGCAGCGTCCTGCCAAGCCCGGCAAGGATCTCGCGACTGAACATGTACTCCCAGACCACTGACCATTGCAGGTTTTCGTTGGTGAACAGGAGCCGGATGAACAGGAACGCGAAGGCCAGAAGGAGAGCCCCGCCAATCCACCAGGACGGATGGAAAACATCAGCGGGCTTGGTCGCATGGATATCCGGTCGATCGGCTGGCGTCACGGATCTAGGGTCAGCCATCTCATAACTCTTTCAAGAGGAGTGGCCCGGTGCCTTTGGGCTCCGGGCGATTGTCAGGATCAGGGGTTCGGATTGTCCTTAGTTGCCAGCACGGCCTTGTCGAGCATGCCGGCACCGTCGACGCCCCATTTCGCCATGATACTCTTATAGGAGCCATCATCCATCATCGCCTGCAAGGCATCCTTCAAAGCCGGTCCGAGCGCATCGCCTTTGCGCACGCCGATGCCGTTGTAGACGGCGTTGCTGACGAGCTTGGCCATGTCATATTTGCCGGTCTGTTTGGCAAGATAGGCAAGCTTTGCGGAGCCTGCGGCAACGATTTCCACCCGGCCCGACGAAACCGCGAGTTCGGCGGCGTTCTGGGTGGTGAATTGTTGCAGATCGATCGCCTTGAGGCTGGCGGAAACGCACGTCTCGGCGCTGACCTTGGTCAGGTACTGGAAATCCCAGGCCCCGGTTAGAAGAGCCACGCTATGGCCGCAAAGATCTTTTTCCGCCTCTATCTTGAAGTCTTTTCCCTTGAGGAAGGCATAGCCGGTGCCCTCCTTGCGCTGGGGGATGAAGTCCAGCACCTGAAGACGCTCGGGCGTCACGCCAAATGAGGAAAAGCCGGCATCGAAGCGCTTGCTGGCAAGGCCGGGAATGATGATGTCGAAACTGGTCGCCTCGAATTTGAACGGAATGCCGAGGCGCTCCGACATGGCCTTCGCCATATCGACACTCCAGCCTTTCAATTCGCCATTCTCGACGAATTCATCCGGTGGCCAATCGTTGAACACGGCAACGTTGATGCCGTCTTTCTGGTAGTTGGCCGGCAGTACATCATGGAGCTTCTTGTCGACCGCACCCGCGGTCGTTGCCGCAAGCGCCGTCGCGATTGCCGCGCCTGCAAGCAGCGCCGCCAATCGGAGAGGTTTCCCTAGCAGTCGTGTCATACTCATTTTCCTTCCCCTCTTTTGAATTGCACTCCCGGCGCTTGCCGGATTCTGCCGGTTCTTGATTGCCGAAGAAATTTGTGCGAACGTTCTCACATTATAGGCATTGCTTTTTCAAATTCGTCAAGAGAGAAATCTGAATCGAGATCCGGCCATGGCAAAGGCTGGAAAGCAGCGGAAGAGAATGGGTATAGATGGCTGATAAGCGACCCGACAAGATTACGATCGCCGAAGTGGCAAAATTGGCCGGTGTCAGCACCGCCACAGCCGGCCGCGTTCTTGGCGGCTACGGCTATTCCCGCCAGGAAATCAAGGAGAAGGTCCGCGAAAGCGCCGAGAAGCTGGGCTACCGGCCCAACTTGCTCGCCCGGGGGCTGATCACCGGAAAGACCATGACGATCGGCGTCGTGGCGGGCGATATCCAGAGCCCCTTTTATGCCAGCATCATGCGTGGGGTTGCCGATATCGCGCGTGCTTCGGGCTTCGGCGTATTGCTGACCAATAGCGACGAGCGGTTGGACAGGGAATTGGAGGCTGTCCAGCTCCTGCGGGAAAAGCAGGTCGACGGTTTGATCATCGCGCCTTCCGATATTGTGCGCTCACCGCATTTGCATTCTGCGATTAAAGACGGCTGCCCGGTTGTCATGATTGACCGTGCCGTGGTCAATCTTGCTGCCGACTCCGTCACTGTGGACAATCGCGCGGCCTCCCGAGAATGTATCGCCCGGCTGATCGCCGTCGGCCACCGCCGCATCGGCATGGTCGCCGAGCTGGAACGCTGGGAACATGGCGATTTCGACGAATTCATCCGTTGCGTACTGGACGATACCGTTGACCCTGCCAGCCTGTTTCCGAGTTGGCAGCGCCTGTTCGGCTATTTCGAAGCGCATCGCGATGCAGGTCTGCCGATCGATAAGACACTGGTTGGTCGCGTCGGCGTCTATTCCGCCGAGGTCGCACGCAAGGAGACGCATAGGCTACTACAATTGCCCGAGCGGCCGACGGCTCTCTTCACCGCCGATGGTTTGATGTCGGCGGCGGCAATGGAGGTGATCGCTGCCCTCGATCTCAGCATTCCGTCGGACCTCTCGCTGATCTGCTTCGACGATCTCGATTGGATGAGCTTTCTGAAACCCGGCATTTCCGCAGTCGTGCAACCATTGACCGACATGGGCGAAGCAGCAGCAAGACTGGTCCTTGCCCGTATCAACGGCGAGGGCGGCGAGCCGCAAAGGCTGGCGCTGACGCCTGAATTTGCCGACCGCGGCTCCGTCGCGCCGCCGCGGATATCATAGATCGGGATATGCCGCCCTGAGCGCGTCGACATCGACAGAGATTTCGATCGGAGCGCCGTGGCTAACCGCGCCATAGTAGCCACAGGTTTCGGCTGCTGCGTGCGCCGCCGCATTGAGAAGTTTGATAGGCGCTTCTTCCTTGATCAGTCCATAGAGCGTGCGGGCGATGAACGTATCGCCGGCACCAAGTGTATCGACCACCTGCGTCCTGAAGGCCGGGACTTCGAACCGATCATCGCCATGTCCGAGAATTGCGCCTTGGGCGCCGCGCGTCACCAGCGCCCACTCGGCACCGGCTTCGACCATCCGATGCGCGAGCGTCAACGCATACTCTCTCGAGTCGTCTCTCGCCGAGGCCGATGCAAGAAAGCAGATCGGCGCGATCTTCTGAAGACGGTCATCGGTGTATTTGTTTGAGAAATCATAGGAAAGCTTGTTCGATGCGGCAACCCTTGCGATGTGCTCATCAAGTCCGCTGGATTGCCCGATGTGAACAGCATCGAAGCCTTGAACGAAGGAAAAATCCGCTTCGTTCGGTGTGAACATCGACACGCCGAGATCGAAAGTCACGAAGACGCGGTCCGAATTGCGGTGCCCGATCACGCAATAGGCGGTCGGCCCATCCAGCCGGCGCAAATGCGAGACATCGACACCTTCTGCGTCCAGAGCTGAGGCGATCAGATAGCTTGCCCGATCCCTGCCGACTGCCCCCACATACGCGGATTCCCCACCGAATCTGCGAATGAATACAGATAGATTGAGGCAGTTACCGCCCGGAAACATCGTGTTCTGCGACAGGTAGCAATCGACGACGTTATCGCCCATCGCAGCAATCTTCACCATCGGGAATCTTTCCAATTGACAAGATGTGAGAACGTTCGCACATTGCTGAAAACCTGTCAACGCTCCTATGGGAGACACAAGCGATGAAGACTGAACTGAACCCGGATATTTCTAAGGCCCTTGCTGCCCTGGCAGGAAAGACGATCGCCAACGTCTTCCTGGTCGCCTGTGGAGGGTCGCTGTCGATCATGCATCCCGGCAAGTATTTCCTCGACCGACATGCCGACAAATTGAACTCGGATGTCTATAACGGCGACGAGTTCGTCTGCCGCAATCCGCGCCGGCTGGGCAGCGAATCCGTGGTTATCCTGTGCTCCCAAACAGGAACGACCAAGGAGACTGTTCGGGCCGCCAAACACGCGCGGGAACGGGGTGCGACCACGATCGGCATGACGCTGGATGCCAAGTCGCCGCTTGCCGAAGCTGTCGATCACGTGGTCGCCTACCAGGCGCCCTACACGACTGGTATCGCCATCGACGCTGCCGAAAGCAACTATGGTGTGCTCTACATGATCCTCGCCGGGCTGTTGCGCCAGGTGGAAAACAAGGATGTCGTAGCCTCGTTGCTGAAGAGCCTAAGTCATCTTCAGCCGGCGATCGACAAGGCCCACATCCAATATACCGCGATGTTCGACACATTCGCCGAACGCTTCCAGGACCGCAATGTCATCTATACGACTGCAAGCGGCGTAAACTACGGTGCGTGCTATTCGTTTTCGATCTGCGTCCTGATGGAGATGCTATGGATCAACTCGCAGGCCATCCATGCCGATGAGTTCTTCCATGGACCTTTCGAAGTGGTGGACAAGAATGCGAGCTTCATCAGCTTCATCGGCCTGGACGAGACCCGCCGGCTGGAAGAACGCACCCGCGACTTCCTGTTCAAATATGGCGACAAGAAGAACATCCTCGTGCTCGACGCTGCCAATCTTCAACTGGACGGCATCGACGATGCGTTCAAGGGTTATCTTGTGCCGTTGATCTTCTTCGATGCATTGTGGAAGTTCGCCTACAAGCTCGCCGCACGTCGCGAGACCGTCATGCTCGATGGTCGCCGCTATATGAAGAAAATCAGCAATTACTAGGACAGCCAGGTGCCGAACCTTCCATCGCAGCAACTCGAAGAGCGTGCTGCGATGGAGGCGGTTTCCCTCACGTCGGCA
This sequence comes from Rhizobium sp. ASV8, assembly GCF_016429255.1. Lineage (GTDB taxonomy): Bacteria > Pseudomonadota > Alphaproteobacteria > Rhizobiales > Rhizobiaceae > Rhizobium. Next base: position 13,667 of record NZ_JAELUG010000023.1, on the reverse strand, counting down.
TACTCCGCGCAATCGACAAGATGCATCTTTCGCTTGAAGAGAGCGACGTTTGCACGAAGGGGCACGTCCCTAACCCTTTCGCGTGCCAAGTAGAGTACAGTCCGTACACCTCCTATTGAAAGACAGCACCATCCGGTATGTCGCGATAAGGTGCCACGTTGCGCCGACGCATCCGCTGGCTGGGAAATGTATGCCGCAACGCGGTCCCCTCCCCTCGCTATATCAACCTTGCATGTGCCGGTTCGCATACCGCTCCAAGGGCCAAACCCGAGCGTCAGATCGGCCAATCGTGCTCCGCCTTGACAGGCTGTCTCAATCCAGGCGTGGGACACAGCTTTGCGATTGACGTGGTTTGCAACTCGCCATGGGCTGCACTCCGTCGATCGAGCAACCGTTCATATGGAACGGTTAGCGGTCCTCATATCTGGATGGTTTGAAAATGTTATCGACGTTACCAGTGCAACTCGTCACCGCCACCGTTGACGCTGACACCCCAGCAATCGCTTTGAACAAGCGGGGTTGCCATGCTGGGCTCTGACGCACTTGCCTTTTTTCGAGCCTGGATCAGCAATCCTCTGCGTGTCGCTGCAATCGCTCCATCGGGCCGCGCAGTGGCAGCCCTGATGACAGCAGGCGTGACGCCCAGCACCGGACAGGTTCTTGAATTGGGCGCGGGCACTGGCCCTTTTACGAAAGCCCTGCTTGCGCGTGGCATACCGGAGCAGAGTATCACCCTGGTCGAATATGACCCCATCTTTGCGCGCTTGCTCCAACGCCGCTTCCCCCTGGCACGGGTGCTGCACATGGACGCTACTGAGTTGGCGACGATCGGTCTTTCGGCGGGCGCTGCGGTTGGCGCTGTGATCAGCGGGCTGGGTATTCTAACCATGCCGCCGGACAAGGCAGCGGCTATTCTCAGCGGCGCCTTCGCGTGCATGGCGCCGGGCGGTGCCTTTTATCAGATAACCTATGGACCGCGCTGCCCGGTGCCTCGCAGGATACTCGATCATCTGGGACTGGAGGCCGTACGTTGCGGATGGACGATGCGCAACCTGCCGCCTGCGTCGGTCTATCGGATCACACGCAGTCTCGATCATTCCTCCCGTCGATAATGTGAACCGACCATGGAGATGTCACCCGTTATTGTCACGATGCTGAGCTTCGGCATCGTCGGCCTGGTCTGCTTGGCTGTCGCGGAAAAATTCATCCCTATCTTTCCGTCCTATGTCCTGCTCATGTTCGTTGGCATGACCGCGAAAGGCGGTCTCAACCTTACAGCAATCATAGCTGCCACCACGATTGGATCGACGCTTGGTTCTCTGCTCTGGTATGGGTTCGGGCGCACGCTTGGCTCACATCGGGTCGAGCGACTAGTTGTACGCTATGGCCGCTTCATCCTGCTACCGCCTTCACTTTACCAACGGCTGATTGGTTCCTATCGACGCAACCAGTTTTGGACAACCCTCGTCGGCCACACCATACCGGCCGTCCGCGTCTATCTCGGCTTGCCGGCCGGCGTGTTCAAACTCGAATTGCGCAGCTTCGTCCTGGCCACCCTTATCGGTAGCTTGTTGTGGAATACGCCGTTCCTGTGTCTGGGTTTCCTGTTGTATGGAAGCGGCTATGATCCGATCACTCTGGGTCTTGCCGTCGCGGTCAGCTTGATTGCCGCTGAGTTCGCCATAGTGTGGATCCTGCGCCGGACGCGTCGCGGCGATGCGCGATAGCTCGGATCGAGCAACAGCGGCGCTGCGGGAAACGCAATCATCACACCTTGGTCAAAGGTTGGACGGAAGACCAGATCACGCGACTGATGCCCGTCAAACGCCACATGATTGAACCATGTGATTATGGATTGCCCCCTTCGGTCGAAGATCAGCCATATTTGCGCCCGAATGCTTGCTGGAGCGGACGAAGGGACAGGATGGCAAGCACGCGATGTCTATCGTGACAGCCATTATTTCCCGCGGTCGTTAGGATCTCATTCAGCAAAACAGAGCACAACTATGATTTCAGGATCTGGGTACATGAGAGCCGAGCTTGTGGGGCAAGCGTGCTGTCATTTGCCGTTCTTCGCGGCACCGGTCCGAAGTGTTTAATAGGAGATCGAATCCCGTGCGGTTGAGATATGCCCCTCGAAGCATCGTTAGGATGCTCAGCCTTTGCTCCGTCGCCATTATTGTCGCAAATGCACCGCCTTCCCAAGCGGCGGAGCAGTCATTGGACATTCCCGCATGGCTCACAACGCATGTCGGCCAGGCAGACGGACAGATTGCCCGTCCGGTTCTGCAAAGAGCCCGCTCCCTCTACATGCGTAAGGTGAGCGAAGGCAAAGTCAGGAACCCCTGTTACTTTGCGATGGATGCAACGCGCCCGAACGATCCGGCCGATGGAGGCAGGTTCTATATCGTCTGCGAGGCCACGCAGACATTCCGTGTGGTTTCTTCCGGCCATGGCAGCGGCCGCGATCTCAAGGGCGTCGTGGACTTCGGCAACGGTCGGATGTGCGCCAGGAACTTCGGAAATGCGATGGATTCAAACCTGACGACAGGTGGCTCCTATCTGACCGAGGAAACGAAAACGACCTTCAAGGGCTATTATCGCGCCTCACAGGCCAAGGATACGGCCTATCTTCGGACCTTTCTTCAGTTTGATGGCGAAGGCGAGACCGCCAATGCACGCCAGCGCGCGATCGGCGGCCATGCAGCCGCAAAAGTTGCCGGTGTGTGCATGAAGAAGGATCCGCAAAGCCCTTACGCTAATCGTGACGGCTACGTTCCCCTCGGCAAACTGGTGGAATATGCCGGTGGCCGCAGCGACGGTTGCACGAGCTGGGCCGCATCCGACGCCAATCAGATCATTTCGATGGTCAAGGACAATCCGACGACGCTCTATATTTACCCGGAGTCCAAGGACATCAATGCCATTGCGAAAGCCGCCGCCGCTGGCCGATCGCCATCGCAGGCCGGATTGTATTGGAATGACTCCTGCTTGAAGGCAATCGGCACGCCAAAGTTCTGGTCTAAGGAAACGCTCGAGCCGGTGATTGTGCAGTACAAGAAGGATCATCCGGCACCTCCTGCTCGCCCCATACCGATTTGCCAATAGCAACCACCCCGACCGCATCAGATCTCGATATCCGGTGCCGCTGTAAAACGGCATCGGCGTCCAGCGTCTTGAAGGAGCTGGAGCTTTACTCAGGCCTTGTGACCAAATTACAAGCCTCGCATAGACTTTCCTGCACAAATCTGCGATAAGAATGCAGAATTTACATAGAGACAAGAGTTCTTTCGCCGCTGTTTTGGTGCCTTTCTGCTAAATTTTAACCACTCCCCATGCAATTGATTTTTCAAGAATATTGCCTCAAAGCGGAAGCTATTTAGTACTTCCGTTCCATCAGGCATATGCAACGTATGAACAATCGTGCGCCCAACCGCCGTTTTCGGTGTGCGAGGATGCGTTCAGTGCATCGGGAAGCCACGATCAGTCTGCTGTATTACCAGTCGAAAGCCAACTATTCATGTGGCTGCGGAATTTCTCAATACGGATGGCTTAGGCTAACTTCTTGTGTTCGACACCGCGTTGGCCCTGAGAAGAGACATCAACATGGGACCAAGCGCAAATTCTCCTTTCTGTGTCCGCCGGGTGAGATCGCGAAGATAGGCGCCAGCGGATTTGATCTGCGAGGTTCGTTGCAGGATGCAGGCGATCACTGTTGCGGTATTCTCTACGCCCATAGCGGTACAAGCCTCCTGGTGCGTTCCAGAGCTGATTTCCAGCATGGACCCGACGACGATGGAAGCAGAGGTAAGGTCTCGCCAATTGTTGATCCGGCCGTTGGGGCCATAGGCGGCGATTTCTGGGCAGGCGCGGATGATAAGATCCAGCGGGAACGATTTCAGCGCCGTACCCCCTGCCCCAGCGTTTTCAGGGCTGACATCAACTGGCAGCGAATGTCTCGTACTTTCCGCGGCAGGCTTGTTTACGGCCGGAGGAGCTGGATGGGTTCGTTGCTCGATATCTGTCGCGGACAACGCGGCGCATGCTTCTGGCTGCGCGGTTTCAGATTCAATTATGGATTCGGAGTCTGAATTCTGTATGTGCCGCTCATTTTGATAGTGATTGGCGCTCAGAATTTTTGTTTTCGCGTGTTTTTCCAGTCGGTTGACGATTTCCAGATGCAGAAGATCGAGCTTTTGGTGGAGATGCTCGAGTTCAGTCGCGCTGGGGGAACGTGGAAGGCTGTCGATGAGGTGACGGAAACCGCAATGGATGGCATTCCAGTCGCCAGCAATGGCTTCCGTGATTGCCGTTTCGATTAGTTTGGCGATATCCCGCCGGAGAAGACTGATGCGTTCGCGAAGTGCTTGTGCGTGCAAGCGTTCTGCGACGACCGCAGCAGCGAGATGCTCGATCTCGTCGGCACGAGAAAGAAGAGGCGCGAGTGAGAAACCGTAGGCCTCGTGAAGATCTCCTGCACGAGTTCTGCGGGCGTAGCGCTTACCGTTGGGACTGTCGCGACGGACGATGAGACCGGCCTCGACCAAGCCTGCAAGGTGGCGTCGGATCGTCTGCTCCGCCATGCCGTGGGCGCGAAGAGACAATTGTGCGTTCGAAGGGAACACAATGAGGTTTGCATCATCCGAAAGTTCGTTCTTCGGATAGAAGCTCAAGAGCGCATTGAGAACGGCAAGCGCTCGATCGGTGATACCAAGGCGAGGCTTGGCTTCACAGAGCGCACGATAGATTTTCCACTTGTCGACCGATCTGACAGGCTCGTCATGTCGAGCTCTTCTTTGAGCTATCAACATGGCAAGCGTCATCGGCCGCCGCCCAAAGGGCGTCGTCACATATTCAGCTTCCATTTTTCTTCACCTACGTTGAGGCAAAAGAAATCTGCTCACCAAAACGATGCCAAAGACTCTTGACTGTGATTCGTGGAAATGCGATTCTGGATGTGCTTAAGATCGAGAAGGGCTTCCACGACAACGTCGCTTGGGGGCCTTTTTCTTTTGCTGCTTACGTTTCCTTTCCTTGTTGGAATTCGCTGAAAAGAGATTGTAGTCTCTCCTGCACAAACTGATCGAAGCCAGGAGCCGCCTTGCTGTCGAAGACAAAGGTGGCACGAGCAGGCGTTCTCTTAAATGTCACCGGCACACCGGATATGGTCGATGGCGCGACCTCAGGCTTTGCTGACGCCGGTTTGCCGATCGCCAGAACCATGGCTTGCTGGAAGCGCTCGTCACTCGATAGCTTACGGCTGTTGTCCGCGGACAACTCGGCGATAATCGGCTCATGGGCGACACCTTCGAGGCGTTCTCCCAGTTCAAGCCAGCGCCTGCGACCGATATCCGGAGCAGGGCCAATCGCGCTGATCAGCGCCAACGGGACCTGTCTCATCACGATGAGCATTTTCGACAGCGCGGCTTTATCGACGCCGAGCGAGGCCATGATGATATCCCGGCCAAAATCCCGCTGTTCGAGCCGCAATGCAAAAAGGGCGCGCTCGATGTATGAGAGGTTCGTGCGGGCGCTGTTTTCCTGCCCCTGGCTCACCACGAGCTGATCATCGGTAAGCTGCCGAATGACGGCGCGAACCTTGATGCCAAGTTCTTTGGTGGCGGCTAGCCGGCGATGGCCGTAAGCAACCTGATAACGTCCGCTTGATTCCGGATGCGGACGCACCAGGATAGGAACCTGCTGGCCATGCTCACGGATCTGTTCGATGAGCTGACCAAGCTCGATCGGATCTATCTCAAGGCGATCGGTAACGAAGGACCCATCAATAAGGTCGGTATCGATCTCGACGATGGTTTGGCCCTCGGCCAGCTGTCGCTCAAGATCGTTCGCCCGCTCCATCTTCTCTGTGATGTTGCCAAGCGTCCTAGTAATCCCACCCACGGGACCGCCAGTTCTGGCCTGCGGTAGAAAGCCGGCTATCGGGCGGTTATCCTTTGCGCCGACGGAGTCAGTGCGCCCCGTATTCGGGGCGGAAATTTCGAGCAGATTTTTGCGTGCCATCTATTCTATTTCCTTCCCCACGTTGAGCGGATGTTCGTCTCAATCTCGCTGTTTACGAGATTGAGCGAATCCAGAGCGCGGTCGTAGGTGCCCCTGGTAAATTGGGCACGTTCGACTTCGTAGAGGGTCTGTTTGGTAACGCCGGCATCAGCGACGGCCGTCGATTTGACCATCGCATTCTGGAGCATTCGGTTGCCGAAGATGGCTCGCATAAAACCTGTCATCTGGCTCTGTGGCCCATCATTCGGTTCAAAGCGCGTGACGAGGTAGCGCATCCAGTCGTAACTGGTGCGTCCGCCGGCGTTCTCCACCACCGTCATGAGCTCGCTCGTCATGGTCAAAAACTGCGACATCGACATTACGTCAAGCATCTGCGGATGGACGGTGATCAGAATGGAGGTTGCCGCGCAAAGCGCCGACATCGTCAAGAAGCCGAGCTGCGGTGGGCAATCGATAACGACGACATCGTAAAAGCTCTCGATTTCGGTCAAGGCTTCGCCGATGCGAGCGAAAAACATCGTCTCGGCTCTGCCGGCAGCCATCACTCGCGGCGTCTCATGCTCGAACTCCATGAGCTCGAGGTTTCCAGGGATGAGATGGAGGTTCGGCGTATAGGTCGCGCGGACGATATCGGAAATCGGCCGAGGCGCATCATAGCGAATGGCGCCGTAGAGTGTTTCGCCCTCCCCGACATCAAGTTCCGGCTGGTTTCCGAACAGAGCGGACAAGGAAGCCTGCGGGTCGAGATCGACGGCGAGCACCCGGTATCCCCTGAGCGCCAAATACTGGGCCAGGTGGGCTGACGTCGTGGTCTTGCCGGAGCCGCCCTTAAAGTTCATTACAGAGATGATCTGTAGCTTCTCAGACCCTCTTCGGCCCGGCACATATTTGGGTGTACCGTTTCGCTCGTCGAGAACCCGGCGGATGCGGTCCATATCTTCGGCGGAGTAAAGTCGGCGGCCGTTGGAAAGCGGATCCGGGCCGTGGCCTTCTGCCGCGATCTGGCGGAGATAGCCCTCACCTATACCGATGAAAGCGGCAGCTTCGGCCGGCGAAAACATCCGCATCGTCTTTTGTGACTGAGGCGGGAAGAGTTTTGCCTGGTGCTGCTGTAGCTGATATGACAGCTCCTGCGCGTCTGTTGCCAGAAGCGTCGGAAGATGCTCTTGATCGTCCTTGAGTGCGAGACTCGGTTGCATAGTCGTTTTCCCAATTAACTGCGCAATTGTGACGGAATACCGCGGAACTACGCAGTTATAATATGCTCCGATTCGTTGCCGTTTTACAAATGCTTAAACAATCGGCAGATTTTAGCGCGTTTTACTCGCGAAATGTCGGATATCAGCTCGAACGATCGCTGCGATGTGCGGCGTGATATCCGGGGATCGGGGAGGGCGCACGGCTATTTCCATTGCCGATCGGCTTCGCATGCTAAGGGTAGTCCGCGGACTACTGCATGAAGGATCGCGGCGCGAGATGCTGCTGATCGCCATCACTCAAGCGGAGCCGCTACTTGGTGCGGCACCGCATTCCGGCTTCTGCATATATTGGAGTTTGGATGTGCCCGAGCAACACGGCACGGGCCGTCGTCTTATGCGCTAAGTCTATGTCGAACCCTAACGGGCGACGCGATCTGAAAGCTTGCGGCCGCCGAGAAGCGAAGCTCGGATCAACTCCGCTTTGCTCAGCGCCGGCGGAGCCGACGCTTTGGGTTCATCAACAGGGGCGGCGGACTTGGCTTGTACCTGACGCAATGCCGTAAGGCGCTTCTGTGCTGCGAGCCTGTCTTCCGTCGACAGTTGTTCGATCGGGTTGCCGGCGATGTCATGACGCATGGAGTCCGACTGGGCGCAGGCAAAGTAATATTGCTTGGAATGGAGAAACGAACTGGTGGCGCGGCGAAGCGACATCACCGACATGTCGGGCTTCAAAAGCGGACGAATTTCATTCCAGAGGCCAAGTGCGAAGGGACGAATGATATCGCCGGGTTTCGCTGGCAAAATATCGATGCGGTGAACCAGAAGTGTATTGATCGCCTCTGCCTTCTTGACGTCGAGTGCCGTTGCCGCGATCGGCCCGCGATTGGTCGTCCAGGGTTCTTCCATGAAATCGTTCCTCTGCCTTGAAATCCATTACGAACTGATTGTGAAGCGATTTTGACGGAACGGCAAAGATTCCGCCTTCTTCTGCTGGTGGGTTCGTTGAACCGACCCCGATATATGCAACAGCGACAGCGACAGCAAGTTTTGGTTAACGAGATTTTTATAGTTGACGCGTAGCTTGCATCTCGCCGCGAAGGGTATCGAGTACGCGGCGCCTATCCTTCTTCCCTCGAAGGCTTCGACCCATCTGCGTCCTATCGAGTGGCGCTCGAGATTGCTCAGTCGTAGCGCTCTATCACCCCGGTTAGACGTCTCGGGATCGTTCGTACCGCCCCGGCGACGACATCGGATAGATCCAGCTTTGTGTTGCGAGGCTCCGAACAAAGCATCTCATAGAATATCATGGGCAGTTTCAGGATGATGGTTCATCGATCCTCGTTTCCGTAGCGGTTCATCGACTGTGCCCGGGAATGGGAGCTTCCCCGTATCTCATGAAAACTGCGATTCACGCTTGGTCGAGTTTCCTTCTCAGACATGCCGCCCCTTCAACTGGGTTGCGTTAAGCGTTGTTGCGACGCTGGTTTCAAAAATCGGGTTGGCGTCTGGACGACCTGGCGATACATACGCGATGAATATAAATGCCATCCGAGTTCGAATCGATTGACCGTTTTCCGGAGAGCTGCCTTGAACATGAAAACACTCCTGTCCCTGAGCGCCGTTCTTTCGCTCTCGCTTGGCTCCAATGCGCTGGCACTTGAGAAGGCTGCCTTCTTCGACGCGGCTCTTTGCAAGCCGGCCTATTCCACGAAGTCGGCAATGACGATGTATAAGGAAGCCGAAAAGCTTTCTAAGGCCGATACCTCGTTGCTGACGGCCGCGGTCTATAAGCTACCAGCCGACTTTGGCCGTCAGGGCTTCAAGACGAGCGAACTGGTTTTTGCCGGCACCAGCTTTGGTGTGCTGGTGGAAGGCTTGCGCGCCGATGATCTCGCCAAGGCTTATCACCTGAAATCGGACGGCTTCGGCAACCTCCTCGGAACAGCGACGAAGTCCTATGGGCGCACCTTATCGAAGGCCGAGCAGCCTGCCGCGGAGATGGGAGTGGTCTCCGTGGTCGCCCGTGAGTCCTCTACCTTTCCCGGCAAGACCCTTCTCGCCTGCGAATTCGTCAGCAACGAGGATCTCGAGGCTATGAAGCAGTTGCAGGCGAAGTAATTTCAGCGGTACATGCGCCGAGCATAGGCGACGATGCGGGGACGCAGGAAAACCGGCGCGTCCCTGCATCAGCTCGTCTCAAGGCTCAACGGTTGTCCGCGGACAACTACTGCGGCTCGGTCATGATGGAGGGCGTATCGATCCTTGCGGAAGCAAGGAGGCAAATAGCTTCATTAAGGCTTGTTGTTGCTATGATTTCAGATGGATAGTCATCGACGGCAATCGTTCGGAAAAACACTATCGATAGTAAAAAGGGGCTGACTGGTTGGCCGTGCTGCGGTGTTAGGTAGTTGCGGCCATCTTATACGCCAGGTGAATATCTGACGTGTGGCTATCTGATATTGTGTCTTCACCGTAATCGACAGGCGCTCTTGATCCGGATCGCATCAACAGAAGTAATTGCCCAAGCACAATGGCGTGACCAGGGTGAACAGAGCGGTGACGCTTGCGAGGTGCCATATGGTAACGGTTCGACCTGCTCGACCAAGCGAGCTTCGGGAACTTGCTGACATCGGTTTGGCAGCCTGGAAAAAGGGTATTACACCGCTTGTTAGTGCAGAAGTCGCTGCTCGCATCGAAAAGAACAACCCGTTCATCCCGTTTCTCCGAGAGCAAGGTGCAAACGTTCTTGTGGCGGAGACGAAGGGCGGCGCACTGGCGGGGATTGGTGCTTCCGAGCATGCCGACAATCACATCAGCGATATCTGGGTTGCGCCCGTGCACGAAGGAAAGGGCATCGGTTCAGCGCTGGTTAAGGCGCTTGAAGAGCAGTTCCGCAAGCGGGGCTTCAGTGAGGCCACCATTCGGGTCGCTGCCGACAACCGACGAGCGCTCGGACTGTATCTAAATCTAGGTTATTCCGAGACCTGGCGGGGCTTCGCCCATGATCCGATACTCGACGTAACGCTTGAGAGCGTCGCACTTGCCAAGCCACTGAAGGCTTAGCGCCTTCTATCCCTCAGCTCGACAGTGGCTTTAAAAAAGTGAGATCAGACTTGCTTTCGAGCTAGTGCGTCAATTCGCAGGCAGAATTCGTTCTTGGCTTGGGAATACGAAAGAGTGTCCGATACAAAGCGCCCGGCTAGCTCGCGTTTCAGAGCTTCGTATGCACTGGCCTCTTCGGGATGAGACCTGAGATAGTCACGGAATCGAAGATGTCTTTTGTAATCAGGATGGTTCTCCACCCACATGTGAACATGGTGCGTGTGAGGATTTCCTTTTCGATAGTAATAGCGTCCGGGGATGCCACCGTCGCCACGATATTCATACCCCAACTGAAGCATTGCTTCTGCGCAGGCGCTGCCATCCTCGTCGCAGCGTAGAGCGACCAGAATGTCTATAATTGGCTTGGCAGCGATTCCAGGAATGGCCGTGCTACCCACGTGATGAATAGCGCTGAACCAGCCAAGATCTATGCGTTCCATGGCGCTCCGTTCCGTCTCGAACAAATCGGCCCAGATCGGATCATACGGCGTAAGGACTATTGGCGCTTTCATATGGGTCAGCCTACCTGATTTCTATAACGACCCCAAGACTAATGACCGCTTCTCAAGCGATCTCGTCCGCCCACAACTAAGTGCCATCCAATCCGCCCCACGTACCTACCGAAACGTAGGTGGGCAAAATTCGGTCGATGCAAAACCGCCTGGCATTGCGCAAGCAGCTTTCAATTGCGATGGATAGTGAAACCTGTCTATCTAATGAGACATCGGGTGGCTGGATAGCAAAAGGCTGCGTTTGAGATGGCCCCTTATCTGCTATTATTTTTCATCTTCGTCACATGCGGCCTCGTCAATATGACACGACCTCGAAACTCTATTAGGCCAGTGAGTGAACGAGACACCGAAAACGCTTACAAAGCGGCTTTCAAAATTGAATCCAAAGAGACCGTAGAGCGACGAAAGCTCATAAGTCTTCTTCTGGTGATCGCATTGCTAATCGACATGCTCCTCATCGTGTGGATAGTTCGCTTCGCCTGATAGGTAGGCTTGCGGATTCGTCAGTGACTCCAATTCTGAAGCTGCCGACCTCGATAAGGTCGACCTTGTGGATCGATGGACGCCTCGGCTTGTAGTCACGATTAGATTGCGCCGAATAACCAAGCCAGAAGCAGAAGGATGGAGATAAGTGCCAGCCACATCGACAATCGCTCCCGCAAGCTGCGCTTGGCGTTCTCTTTGGAAATGACCTGATACGCGCGTGTCCGAATCTTCTCAGCGTCCCCGTCAAGGTCGCGTGTCCTGAAATGCTGTCCAGTTTCGTTCTGCAAGATAGTGTCTCCAGCCTCTCCTCGGAATACCGAGTCGTTCACGCAGCTTTTCGACTGATGAAAAGGGCTGTCTCCTTTTCGGTTTCTAGCACGCCTCTTCCAGCTTGAAATGCGTCAGCAATCGCCGAGCGCAACTCGGAAAGTTGTGCTTCGTTGGCTCCCTCGCCGGGTGGATAAGAGGTGAGCGTAAGGAATATGTCTTCGGGGTCTGTCACTCGCATGCGCGCGGGATACTGGGCCATGGCGACATTTCCGAACTGAGTTTGCATGAGCTGTTGTGCGGCCTCGTAGCCGAAGGCGGCGCCGGCGGGATCGTAGGGAGAGCCGCCGAATACCGTCGTCAGCCCATATATCTTGCGCATATTGCCAATGCCATTGGTCGTCACCGCGAGAAAGCCGCCCGGTTTCAGGACGCGATGCATTTCCGCCGCGCACCTGGCCGGCTCCGGCAGATGATAGAACATATGCATAGCAACGACGGCGTCAAAAGAGCCATCGGCAAAAGGCAAAGCTGCAGCGTCGGCTTGGCGGCCTGTGATGCTGCCAAGGGGCAGGGGCGTGCATCGTTCGACGGCTTCTGCAACCATGCCCGGCGAAAGATCGCAGAGCGTCAAGTTCAAATTCCCGGACAAGGACGCCGCAGTTGCTGCCCAGAACCAACCCGGGCCGCAGCCGACATCAAGAATGCGATCGCCCGATTTCAGCGGGAGCTGTTGCGCCACCCATGGAAACCATCCGAGTTCGGCAATGGTATGTTCGCTGTTGAGACGGGCGCGTGCGGCAAGCTTTCTGCTGTCCGCATATTGCTTGTCGTTGCCTGAGGTTATGGATGCCATGATCGGCTACCTCCTGATCCAGATCGCTAATGTTCTGGACCTCTAACAGGTTGCTGCACTGAAGTTGCGTTGCGCCCGACAATAAAGGCTTTGTTTGTTTCTGCAATGATAGATTGCAGGCGGCTCGGCGCGCAACGGCATTCAGTCGCGGCAGCACAATCACTAATCGACGTCGCCAAGGCAGCCGGTGCCGACAGAAGGCCTTGTTCTGCTTCTCGCTGGAAAGGCGGCTCTCATGCGCGAAGAAGCGGCCTCAGCGCGTCTATCATCTCCGTGCTGCCCCGACGGATCTCGCCCACATCGCTTTCGGCATCTATCTTGCCGGCGTTATGGGCGATGTAGAGCTCTACCAGCAGCCGCGCATAGCTTTCGGAAAGGCCCGCCCGCATCAGCACGCTCTGCCATTCCGTTTCGGGCAAGGGGAGGGCGGCGACCGTCCGGCCGGCGAGCAGGCCCATCGCCGCGGCGATGTCGTTCGGCGCGTACCGACGCGGACCCTCGGCATGGACGATACGCAGCTTCGCAGCATCGCTTTCCAACAGCAGTTCGGCTGCGATGGAACCCACATCGAAGGCGGAGACGATGGGAAGCAACTTGGTCTGATCGTGATAGAAGCTCGGCAGTCGGCCGCTTTCAGCGGCAACCTTGGTCAGGCGCGCCCAGTTTTGCATATGCTCGGCCGATCGCAGGAATATCAGTTTGGAATCCAGCTTGCGGAGCCGCGCCTCCAACGCATGGAAAATCAGGGTAACGCCAGTTCCGGCGCTATGTTGTGCGCCATAGTCGGAGATGGCGAGGACCTGACGGGGATTGGCCGCAGCCAAAGCTTCAGCCATCGTTTCGATCAATTGCAGCATTTTCGCATGCGCCGGCTCGGCGCGGATGTCGACCGGGCAGATGACTTGAACGGCATCGGCACCGTTCATTGCCGCTACGAGGGCGCCATGATCGTTCAAGTCGGCGATGGCGATTTCGCAGCCGAGGTCCGAAAACATCTGTGCCTTCCCCGGGTCGCGAAGGACAGCGCGCACCGGCATGCCCTTTTTGCGCAATGCGGTGATGGTGGTGCGGCCAACTTTGCCGCTGGCGCCTAGAATGACATGCATCGTCTCTTCTCCTGTTCGTCTGCCGGCAACGCTAGCGACTGGCACACTGCAGTTCGCACAGGTTTGGCCGATTGATTGCAGGTTCGGACGATAATCGGCGTCAGGAATGCATTCGGAC